>CAZGGW010000008.1:0-34298 GCA_964525365.1 uncultured Muribaculaceae bacterium
AACCAACGATCAGGGAGTTGCAGTCCCACGCCTTACCACTTGGCTATAGGTCCATATATATACCTCAAAGGTATATATTATTTTATATTATTTTATTTTAATTGTCAATCTTTCAGTACTATTTTAAACACTTTGTTACGAATTGTTAACAATAACGAGAACGAACTAGATGCCTCTATATCTTTTGGAATTTCTATATAAACATTATCGTCTTTATTATTTTTTACCGACACTACTGCCTTTTTGGTAACTCCTTTTTCAACATATTCTATTGAACCAAAATATGTTATAAATTTTTGCGAAGTTTTAATATATTTATATATTTTCGATTTTTCTTGAGGTTCATAATTCAAAGTTAATTTTAATATACATTTATCGCTATTATTTTCTAAGGTGGGTTTTATTACATTAGTACCAGTGTAACATTTTGAAGATGTGCAATATTCATATGTCTCATTAAATGAGTTAGAAATAGTATAACTATTAATATTTAAAAGAGTATCTGCAACATTAGAATCTTCAAATAAAATTGAAGATTTTAGTGAATAAGCTTTGCTTTCCTTTTCCTCTAAAACTTCAGGAACAACCTTGACTGTCACATTTTTTGACTTAATTTCACTTTTTAATACATTTACATCTTCTAAAATTTTTAATGTATAGCTTTGCTGTATATTTTTTTGATCTATTTCAAATATAAGTAAAACATCACTTTCTTTTTTCGATTCTATTTTTTCCCTATTATAGCTTTCTCCTAAATCAAAAAAATAGTTTCCTTTCCCGTATATTGGATAATATTTCTCATTATTTGCGATTAATACATAATCATCACTACTTAACCCAATACTTTTTGTTCCTTTATTAATTATATTAAGTGATAAGATAATATATGTTTTTCCTTTAGATATAATTTCACCTTTATAATCAATATTACTTTGATATGAGTTTTGTACCGTCATACTTAAAACTCCAATATTAAATGAAGTATTCTCACTATAAACTTTATCATAAACTTCTACTTTTAAAACTATTGAAAGAGTTATTACTAAAACCACTCCACATGTCACCATCAAAAATAAAAATTTGTTTTCTAAAATTGTATATTTTAGTTCTCTTATAATCTTCCTTATTTTTCTAAATATTTTATATGAATCTTTTCCAATAATTATTTCTACTTCTTCGCTATCTTTTAGTTCAACATCTAACTCTTTTAAATATTCATCAAAATTAAAGTTTTTTATATTAAATCCTATCCCTCGTATAAGAGAAAAAATCGCAAAAAATAACTGGGGCAAAGTTATAAGAAATAATAAATCTCGTATTATTCTAATTGTTCTAACATTTAAAGAAGCACTTCCAATTGAATTTAAATTTAAGAACAAAATGAGATACGTTATAAATATAATTATGTAATATATATTAGTAAAAACGTAGAATCCTCTTTTTTTATCTTTCCATTTTAATAACATATATATTGAAGTTGAAGCTACTAAAACAAAAATAACAGATAAAAACATATAATAATTAACAAAATGGGATGAAATACTCTCATAATAAGTATAATAGCCATTTACAACATAGTCACGAAAAAAACTATATATTTGATATGTTTTGAATGTAAGGTACGAGAAAAGAAAAAACATAATAATATGAATTATTCTAAACTTTTTGATTAAAAAAGCATATGGCTTTTTAATTATCACATTATCAACTCCCTAGCATAAATTAATTATATCAAAAAAAAAGAAAAACTAAAATACTCTAGTTCACTTTTCTTTATAAAAAATCATTTGTCCGGGTAATAAATATATAGTGTTGTTTTGTTTCACTATTTTTTCTTCACTTGTCTTAAATATTTCACTTACTTTTTTTAACGTATCGTCATCGGTAGTAATGTAATATTGAATACCCTTTTTAGGTATTATTAATGATTGATTTGGATATATATAATCTTCCATTTTTAATCCATTGAGTTCTGCGACTAAGCTGGGATTCATATTAAATTCTTTACTTATTTTATATAATGTATCTCCTTCTTTTATCACATAATAACTGTAATAATCAGTATCTAATGATTCCCTATACATATTAAAATTCACTTGATTCACCTCAATATAATATATGATTATATATAATTTTAGTTATTAAACACAAAAATATATTTTGAAGCTTCTAAAAAATTTAATTCGAAATAATGAAATATTGTTTTTACTCCATATTCCGAATTATAAACATATAAATTGTCATCACTTACAAAATAAATATCATTTTTATCCTCTTTAATGATCTGAGTTTTACCTACAAATATTATTTCTTTTAGTTCCTTATTATCATTTATCATTTTATAAAGAACGTTTTCACTTTCCTCATATGTATAAAAAGTAGTCTTTTTATTAAAAAAAGTTATTTTATTTTTATATTCTTTTTTCAAAGCTGGTATTTCTTTTTGATCTTCTATTTTTACTAAATTAGATAATAAAACGACTTTGTTAGTTCTTATATTTATTCTATATAACTTTTCATATTTGTTGTCATACAAATATACATTATTTTTATTAATACCAGCTATATAAGAATCATAATCTATGTCATACTTTGTTTTTATTTTTTTTACTTTAGACGTTTCTAAATTTAGTAAAATAAATTCATTAAACTCATGTTTTTGATCATAATTAGGTAATAATATTTTATTTTTTATTAAAACAGAAAGAGAATTATCATATTGATCAGTTTCAAATAAATCTATTTCTTTTACTTCATCTTCATACATAAGATAAAAACCATTATAATTATATAAAGCTATCATTACCTTTTTATTTGAATTATTAAAATATTCAAATACTTCAGAAGAAGTCTTATAATCTTGATTCTTATATCCATTTAACAATTCATTTTCTATCAAATTATAATCAATATACTCATCATTTTTATAGCATAACGGATAAGTATCTATATTCTTTATTATAGGTACAATACAATGAAAATCTTCGCCTTCGATTTTCTTAATATCTTTAATTTTTATTTTAACAAATTTTTTAGAATCATAAAAATCAAAATTATATTTATATTTATCATCATGTACTTCAAAATAATATCTACCATTTTTATAAGTATTATTAACATAGTATTCATTTATTTTATAATTTAATTTGTATGAAGATTTGCATACACTTACTACTAAAATTATTATAAAACAAACTATTAACAAAAAAACGATTCTTCTAATTCTTTTTTTCATAGCACAATCAATCCTATTATAATAAAAAAGCGAACTAGTCGCTTATTTTATCACTCCAACATCTTTTAAAAATTTTATCAAAGTTGTTTCATTAATATAGCCAGCGTTGTCTTCTAAAAACTCACCATTTTTAGTAACAAACATATATGGATATCCGGTAAAGTTTTCAAAATTAAATGTAGATGTTAATCCGGAATTTTCCTCGTCTGTTAATGTATCCATTTCAAACCAATAAAATTTAAAATCATATTTTCCTACAACTTTTGTAATAACCGGTTTAAAGTTTGAACAATTACCACACCAAGAAGCCGCAAATACTGTAACAACATATTCATCTTTATTAACTTCTTCTCTCCATTCAGATACTGTAGCAGTCACTTCTACTTCGGGTTCTTTAGCATTTCCCCCAACTAATATAGTAAATAGGATAAATATTAAAATTAAAGTACCAACTATTAAATATCCACCATTCTTCTTTAAAAATTTTTTCATATACTACCCTCCAATACAATTTTATAATATTTCTTTAATATATTCAAGAAAAAAAGACTTTTTTTAAAAAAGTCTTTTATCTGGTTTTACCAGTCTTTATCCATCCTTCTAACGAAGTTTTGCAACTCCATTTATATTCATATGTTGTTTTTAAAGATGTCGTTTTTTTGGCTTTTACTTTAGTGGTTGTGTATAAATAACAATATAAACCTTTCAATTTATACTTTCCACTACACTTATAACCAGTAAACTGAGTAGGAATTATTCTTGTACAAGTCTTTTTAGAAACGTTTAAAGTTGCATCTGCATCTTTACAATAATAATCTCCTTCAACCAAAGTTGTTTTGTAACAAGCAAGTGTTGCATTTTCTCCTGTTGTTGACGTTGTTCCTTCTGGACATTTATATGTTGTTGTACCTTTTTTAATACTAGCGTCTTTTTCTATAATACATGATGTTCCTGACAATGTTCCTTTTGAACAACTATAAGTAACCGTATCTTCTGTTGTAACATCTCTATAACATGTACCAATATACGTGGTTGTAACATCTGTACATGTCTGAACTGGCACTGTTTTTGTACATGTGTCACACACTTCAATTAATTTTCCGTTTTTATAAACAGAACTACAATTACATTTGTAAGGAACTTCTGTATTTGTTGTTGTACATACTTCTTTTGTTCTTTCTTTTTCACAACTATATGGTTCTTTTGTAGCGGTTCCTTTTACAACAGTCTTTTCAGCATCTGTTTTAGTTCTACAAATATCTCCAACTAAAGTTCCCTCTGAGCAATAATACTCATCCTGAGTTGTTGTGACTATTGTATTTAATTTTATTTTTACTTCTGTTCCATTATTTTTAATAGCATCTGTTACTACTGTTTTCTCTTTAGAATAAACTTTTTTAGCTGCTTCTTTATCTTTTACAGTTGTTTTATAACAATATTTACCACTTCTACTATATCCTTTGTCACATTCATACGATACTATATCAGTTGTAACCGCTTTCTTATACTCATATTGTAAATCTCCACAAGTTGAACTAGAGCATGCATTTCCTTCACAGTATTGATTACATCCAACTTTCTTTTCAATGTAATTTGATTCAGTATTACATATAAGATTTGTTTTTAATGTATACGTTGAATCTTCATTCTTAGTAACTTCCACATATGAAGAGTATACATTACATGAGTTTCCATCTTTATCTGCAAATGGTATTATTAAATTTTTATCTATCATTTCTTGTAATGTGATCTTTACCGTTTCGCCAACTTCTGTTGGTAACATATCTTTAGTAAAATAACTTTCTCCTGCTTCTTGCATATACGAAATATTTTCTCTAAAAATATTACTATAAAATATATTTAAATCTGACATTTTAGGAAATAACCATATTAGTAAGAATACGAATAAAACTAAAAATATTAATTTTATTATGACATCTTTAAGCATAAATCCTTTGCTTTTTTCTTCTGAATACATAATTTTTACCCCCTTCTATTTTAATTACCTAATGTTAACGCGTATTGATTGTATTTGTTTCTTAATATTTGATCTTGTTCATTATATAAAGTTGTACCAATTGCTTCTTCCGTATTTCCACTTCCTGTAATTCTAGCAATCACGTTATTATAAGAACCATCTTCAATAGTTTCATATAACTTTGCAACTGACCATAATTCTTTATTACCAGTATCATAATTAGTACATACTTCTATACAAGCTGCTTTATGTTCTGCGATATTCCATTCAAGTACATATGGTGCAAATCTTCCCATCGCTGCTATGTAAGCTGCATTGCCGTGTTCAGAAATATTCATTGGTGTTAATTCTCCATTAAGTCCAGCAAATAATAGAACTCTATCTCTCAAATCATATCCATATTCTTTTATTGAATTTAATTGTTCTTCATGTGTTCCATTATTCCTAGCATCTGCAATTGCTTCAAAATCTTCATCGAATACTTCTGCTACTGCTTGTGCTTGGGAATTATCAGCAAGCAACATTGACATTGGAGCAAATCCAACATATCCAAGTCTCTCGTCTGACATTAATGTACCATATGTTTTAATAGCTAAAGTCATGTAATAATTAATTGTATTTTCATCGTATACGCTAACTCCGTTTTCAATTGGTAATTCATCATTAAACACTCTAATCATATTACCAATGCTTTCTGGATTTATTTGTAAAGCGTATTCGTTGCCTTCTGTACCAAGTGAATCAATAACTTCTTTAACGTAATTGTTATAAATATAATTTGCTCTTGCTTCTACTTGTTGATCATTAGTTACGTCAGTAAATGTTCCTTCACTACCATCTATGATAGTTTCTACAACTTCTGGTGTCACGACAACTTCTGGTGTTGCTATCACTGCATCAATCGAAGTTTCCTCTTCAACAGGAACATCAGTTGATACAATTGCCTCTTCTGATAATATTTCTTCTGATTCTCCTTGCTTAGCTTTTTTAGTTCCAAACCATATAGAAGCAAGAAATCCTAAAGTTAATGCTCCACATAATGCTTTATAAAAATTTGATTTTCTTTTATTTTTAGCAAGAGCATCTTGAACAATATTATTATTTTTATTAGTAGATTCTGATTCATTTTCTTTTTCTAAAGTAATTTCGTATTTCTTTGCTACTACTTCTTCAAAATTTTGTAAATCTTCTTCTCTTCTTTCTATAATATTGTTTGCTACTTCTGCCTCTTTTCCTTCTGCTTTTTCACTATATTCTTTTAAAGATTTTAATTGTTCTTTTCTAGAAACATAATCAGCTAAATCTGTTTTAACATCTTGAATAGATTCTCTTAGTTCTTGAAGTTGATCTGTGGTCTCCTTTGCCTCGCCTAATTCTTTTGAATTTAGATCAGTAAATTTAACTTGATACTCCTTCATTTTATCAACCAAAACATTCTCTTGAGCTTGCATTTCAAACAAAATATTATTAAGTTCTTTTTCTAAATTATTATTCATAACATTTACCCCCTTTATAAATAATGAATATATTTTAACACTTTTTGCCTATTTTGTCAAATCTTTTTTAGTTAAGTATGTATATATGATTATTCCACGATAACGTCTCAATAATTATATAATATTCCATCAAAGCAGAATTAATGAGAAAGATAAGATTAAAAATGAGAGAATAAACAAAAACAAGAATATTTTCTTGCCTTTGTTTTAAAATTTTTTATTTAATGTTGCTCTTTTATAAGATTTTTTTATTTCTTTTAATGAATTTATATATTTCCATAATAACTATTATAAGAAGTGATATGAAAAATAAAATTAATAAATCATTAAGTGGTATACTACTTGTACCAAAATAATTACTAATAATTGGAGATTCCATTAATATGATTTGTAGTATAATTGCAATCGAGATGCTTAAAACGACAAAAATATTTTTACTTTCATATTTAAGGCAAGATTCGGTTTCACTTCTACAATTTATTACATGCATATTTTGTATAAATACCATTAATGCCATAATATATCCCCTCGCAATGGAAACATCAACATTCAAGATATTAATTAAATAACCCCACACAATAAATACTATTATTCCAATAGCAAGGCTGGACACAATTATATTAGTAACTAAACTTTTGTTAAATAGTTGTTCTTTGGTACTTTTTGGTTTCCTCTTCATTATAACCGATTCAACCGGTTCAAAAGAAAGTGCAATATCTTGAAGTCCGTCCGTTAGAATATTAAGCCATAATAATTGAATAGCAATTAAAGGAATGGGAAGATTACAGAAAACAGATAAAAGGAAAATTAATACTTCTGCGATACCGCAAGAAATCAACATACATATAATTTTTCGAATATTACTGTATGCTCCTCTTCCTTCTTTTACCCCTTCCACAATTGATGAAAAATTATCATTAGTTATAATCATTTGGGCAGTATCTTTTGCAACATCAGTTCCGCTTCCCATTGCGATACCTATGTGTGCCGCTTTTATTGCTGGTGCATCATTTACTCCATCTCCCGTAACTGCAACAAACTCTCCCAATTCTTTAAAAGCAGATACAATCTCTAACTTATTTAGTGGAGTAATACGAGCAAATATTTTTTTATTTCGAACAATTGATAATAGTTTTTCTTTAGGGACACTATTTATTTCATCTCCAGTTATTACTTCATCATATGTCTTCGCAATTCCCAATTCTTTTCCAATCGCATATGCAGTAAGTGGATGATCCCCTGTAATCATTAATACTTTAATTCCTGATTTTTTACATTCTTTTATTGATTTAAAGCTTTCTTCTCTAAGAGGATCAATAAATCCTATCAATCCCTCAAACTTTAAATTTTTTATATCTTTTTTTTCATATATCTTTTTATATTCTATTTTTCCACTTGCGACAGCAATAACTCTATATCCTTTTTCTGCCAAAATTTTGTTTTGCGTCAATATATTTTTATTTTCAACAAATTTACATACTGCTTCTGCAGAACCTTTTATAGTGCAATAAATATCTTTTCCATCTTGATAAAAAACTACACTATATTGATTTTCTGATTCATATGGTATTCTTTGTAAGATTTCTATTTTTTCATTATTTACCTTTAATTTTTTTGCCAAAGCAAGAAATGCAACATCTATAGAGTCTCCTGAATAATTCCATATATTTTCTTTTCTTTCTAAATGAGCTTCATTATTAACAAGACCATGCATACTTAACAGCTCTATTTTCTTTTTAGATAAATCATCGCAATTTAAAATTTCTCCTTCATCATTATAACCACTTCCACTAATTTCAAACATTTTACTATTTGGTAACATAATTACTTTGGCTGTTTGTTCGTTTTTTGTTAGAGTTCCAGTTTTATCACTTGCAATAACAGTACAACTTCCCAAAGCTTCAACAGATTTTAATTTTTTTACTATTACTCCTTTTTTTGCCATCCTGTTAGAACTGATAGTTAATGCCATTGTTAAAGCAAGCGGCAATCCTTCTGGAATCGCAGATATTGAAAGTGCAATTACTGATAAAAATATTTCTCCGGTAGGCATTCCTTTCAAAAAAAGTAAAATTGAAATAACAACTGCAATTCCAAGTATTATTTTAGTTATTTTAGAAGAAAATTCATTAATTCTTATTGTTAATGGAGACTTTGTTTCTTCCAATATTGAAACAGACATTGCTATTTTTCCAAGTTCGGTATTTATTCCGACTTCTGTAACAATACAAACACATCTACCACTCATTACGGAAGTTCCAGCATATACGCAATTTTTTCTATCTTGAACATTTTTATTGGATTTTATTATTAAAGAATTTTTAGAAACTCCACTACTTTCTCCGGTTAATGTTGATTCATCCGTAACAAGATTGTAACTTTGAATTATTCTAGCATCAGCACTTATTTTATCTCCAGACGCCAAAAGCATAATATCTCCAACAACTAAATCCTCCGCGTCTATTACACCTTCAATTCCATCCCTTATTACTCTTACTCTTATTTTCAACATTCTAGATAATGCCTCAGAACTTTTAATAGCTTTTTTTTCTTCTATTGCACCTATTAATAAATCAATTAATATAATAAAAGTTATAACACAAGCATCTACAAATTCTTTTGTTATAATTGTAAAAAATATAGTGAAAATCAACACTATTACTATCGGATCTTTAAAACCATTTAAAAAAAGTTTGAAAAGGCTATCGCGTTTTTCCTTTGGTAGTATATTTATTCCATACATTTCTTTTCTTTTTTCTAATTCTTTTGATTCAATACCAAAATCAGATGTGTTTAATATTTTTAAAATATCCTTTTTTGATGTTTTATACCACTCTTTATTCATTTCTATCCTTTTTATTCTTCTTTTATTAATGATTCTCCTGTCATTTCCTTTGGCTTTTTTATTTCATACATTTTAATTATTGTTGGAGCAATATCTCTTAAAGAACCACTAGTTTTTATATTGTATTTATTGTTACATATAATAAACGGAACTTTATTTGTTGTGTGTGATGTTACTGGTTTCCCTTCTTTATCCAACATATATTCTGAGTTACCATGATCCGCGGTTACTACCAGATCATAAAAATATTCTTCTGATTTTTCATAAATTTTTCCCAAACAAAAATCACACATTTCAATTGCACTTTTAGTAGCTTCTATATTCCCGGTATGTCCAACCATATCTGGATTGGCGAAATTCACTAATATAAAATCATAATCTTCTTCAATTGCATTCAACACTTCCGTTGTTACTTCTCCCAAACTCATCTCGGGTTTCATATCATATGTAGGAACTTTCGGAGAAGGTATTAATATTTTATCCATATTTTTATCCGCAAACTCTTTTCCGCCATCAAAAAAATATGTAACATGGTTATATTTTTCAGTTTCTGCGATTCTAGCTTGTCTATATTCCAAACTCGCCAAATATTCACCTAATGTATTTTTTAAATCTTCACCCGAATAAGCACTTTCTATATTTTTATGTATTTTGTATAGTGACGCAAACTTAACGTTTTTCAAATCTTTGGTATTAAACATTTTAAAATTTTCTTCGGTAAATGCATCTATTAATTGCTTCATTCTTTCTGGTCTAAAGTTAATAAACAAAACACCATCATGGTCTTTTATATTTGTATCTTTCGTAATAATACTTGGATTTATAAATTCATCTGTTATGTTACTTCTATAATGTGCATCAATCGCAGATTCATAAGATGAAAAAAAGTTTCCTACGCCATATACCATTGCATTATAAGCTTTAGATGTTCTATCCCACTTATTATCTCTATCCATTGCATAATATCTTCCACTTATTGTAGAAATTATACCTAAGTTCATTTTTTTTGATTTTTCCATAAAATCATCTATAAATTCCTTGGCACTTTTAGGTGATGTATCTCTTCCATCCGTTATAAAATGAAAACATACTTTTTGCACTTTTTTTAATTTTGCAAGTGCAAGTGCGGCATAAAAGTGATTAGAACTTGAATGCACTCCACCATTAGAAAGTAACCCCACTAAGTGAAGCGTACCATTATTTTGATTTATATAGTCCATCAAATTAACTAAAGTTTCATTTTCAAAAAATTCTTTAGATTTTATTTTTTCATTTATTAAAGAAAGCGTTTGTAAGGTTGTTCTTCCACTTCCTATAGTAATGTGACCCACCTCTGAATTTCCAACTTGTCCTTTAGGAAGTCCAACTTCAACACCGCTTGCCTCAAGTTCAGCACATGGAAAATCATTCATAAGTTTATCTAACACAGGAGTATCCGCAAATTTAACTGCATTTCCTTTATATGAATCATATATTCCGAGTCCGTCTAAAATTAATAAAATAATTTTTCTCATCTTTTCTCCTGATGATATTGTATCATATTCAATATTAAAAAAAAAGTTCAAATCAGTGAACTTTAATCATATCTAATCTCAACTTATCGGCAATAGTTACAATGTACTCCGAGTTAGTAGGTTTTGCTTTATCTATATCAACACTATGTCCAAATACATCTTCCATCAAATCCCAATCCCCCCTATTCCAACTTATTTCAATCGCATGTCTTATTGCTCTTTCAACTCTCGAAATAGATGTATTAAATTTCTTTGCAATTTCAGGATACAATTCTTTAGTAATTCCACCTATAAGACTTGGGTTTTCATACATTAAAAATATTGCTTCTCTAATATATTGGTATCCTTTTATATGAGACGGAATGCCAAGTTGATGTAACACTTTCGTTATAGAAACTTGAATGTTATTCCCGTGTAAATGAAAAATATTTTGATTATTATTTTCTATTTTAATAGTTTGTAATATTCTACTTTCTAAATTGCTCAAATCAAAAGGCTTTAAAATAAAATACTTGACTCCAAACTCGCTAACTCTTCTAATGGTTTCATCTTCATTATAAGACGTAACCACTATAATATTTTTTTTGATTTTTAATTCTTTTAACTTTTCTAAAACATAAAATCCATCTTTATGTGGCATTATTAAATCAAGTAATATTAAATCTATTTTATCAGAACTTTCTTTAATAATTTCAACGGCTTCCTTACCATCATTTGCTTCACACACAACTTCAATCAACTCGTGACTCTTAAAATACTCTTTAATGAGTTCAACAATTCCTTTATTATCATCTACTACCATTAATCTTGTTTTCATTCATTCCTCCAAGACTATTATATATATTAACAATAATCATTTCCATAGGAGGTTTTAGTATGTTTTGTCTAAAATAACAAGTTTTTGTAATAATTTGTCGAATGCATAAAAAAAGAGCTGTTCGCTCTTATATAATGTTTTCACTTCTACTATTATTATTAATTATTTAAAACATTGCCTATTTAATCCAATATTTTAAATCTCTTTCCACTTAAATATTCTAATGCTGCACCTCCACCAGTTGAAACGTAATAGAAATGATTCCCAAATTGATTACATGCGGAAGCAGTGTCCCCTCCAAGTATAATTGTTTTGATTTTATTTGCTTCTAAATATTCTAAGATATATTTTGTACCATTTTCATACCTTTTACTTTCAAATTTACCAAGAGGTCCATTTATAACTACTAATTCATCATTTAAATACTTTTTAAATTCTTGTATCGTTTTAAATCCAATATCATATCCTATACTACTTATATTGTCTACATCCTCTAGATTTTCAGTCATAATATCAAGAGGTAATATGATTTTATTTTTATATTGATTTAATAAGTCTTTTACTTCCTGTATTTTTTCTATATCTACAAAATTATCTTTAACATCATATCCTTCGGCACTTAAAAAAGTAAAACACATTTTTCCACCTATTAAAATATAATCGCATGTATTTATAAGTTGCTTTATAAGTGGTAATTTGTCTTCCACTTTTGATCCACCAAGTACTAGCACTTTATTTTTAGTACTTTTTATTTTTTCTAACATTTCTATTTCTTTTTTCACTAAAAATCCCAAAGCACTTGGTAAATATTTACTTATCCCATAAGTAGAAGCATGTTCTCTATGAATGCTTCCAAAAGCATCCATAATAAATATTTCACCGAGAGATGCCCAGTATTTTGAAAGTTCCTCATCACAATTACTTTCTAGTTTATTGGGATAGTCTTCGAATCTCGTGTTTTCTACAAGAAGTACTTCTTTTTCTCTTAAATTTGCTACAGCTTCTTCCAAACGCTTTCCTTTGGTTTCGTATGAAAATAAAACTTCTTGATTTAGTAAATTACTCAACTCTTTAGAAACTACAAAAAGAGAATTGTTTTTTTTATCACTTTCTTTTTCTATTCTTCCTAAATGAGATAAAAGAATTATCTTACAATTATGAGAAATAAGATAATTAATTGTTGTTAAACTCTCCTTTATTCTATTATTGTCTTGTATTATTCCATTAATTATTGGAACATTATAGTCTACTCTAACAATTACCCTTTTATTATCAACATCTATTTCATCTAAAGTCTTCATTTTCACCTAAACATTGCTTTCATTGTCTTAATCATTTGTGATGTATATCCTATTTCATTATCATACCAAGCAACTATTTTTATCATTGTACTATCCTTACTTTCGATTACATTTGTTAATAATCCATCTACTAAACATGTACATTCTTCACCTATTATATCAGAACTAACAATTGGCGCATTTATTATTTTAATAGTGTCATTTTGATTGCTTTTAAACATAGAATTTATTTTTTCTTTAGTTACTTTCGTTTCTACTTCAACATTTAAATCTATTACTGATCCGTCTCCAACAGGTACTCTAAAAGAAATACCATCTAATAATCCATTTAATTCCGGTATTACTTTTCCGATCTGCGTGGCAGCTCCGGTAGAAGTTGGAATTATATTTAACGATGCCGCTCTTCCTCTCCTAGACTCTATTCCTTTTTTATGAGATATATCTAACGTTGTTTGATCATTTGTCATCGCATGAATAGTAGTCATAAATCCTTTTTTTATTTTATAATTTTTATGAATTAAGTTAACAACAGGCGCAAGACAATTTGTTGTACATGAAGCACAAGAAATAATTGTGTCTTCTTTGTTTATTATTTCATCGTTAACATTAAACACAATTGTTTTCGTGTCATCTTTTGTCGGAGCACTTATTATTACCTTTTTAGCCCCTGCGTTTATGTGCATCATTGACTTTTCTTTTGAAGTGAATGCCCCAGTACACTCATACACAACATCCACATTCAAAGTCTTCCAAGGCAAAAGACTAGGATCAGATTCATTATAAACATTAATGCTATTTCCGTTTACTATTAATTTGTCATCTTCATAAGTTACTTTGTCTTTTGTTTTTCTATGAATTGAATCATACTTATAAAGATATGCTAATTCTAATGGATTTGATAAATCATTAATTGCTACAACCTCTATATCTTTTTCAGTCTGCAACAACCTCAGTGTCATTCTTCCTATTCTTCCGAAACCATTAATTGCTACTCTTATCATTTTTCCTCCTAAAAATATCCATTTCCTATAAATTCTCTTAACAAGCCTGTCTCCGGCAGTTTATCTGATGGTATTGCTATAAAACAGTTTAAAAAGCTGATAATTCTGGCTGCTTCTTCATAATTCTGACTATCCGGCTTTATAGAAAGCAATAAAGGAGTTGCATATATTTTTAGCATACCCGTTTCATAAATAAGTGCAGTATTTAATATTGCATCAGCATCATTTTGATATGGAAAAACATATTTTTCCTCTGCTTCCCTCATATTTTTCCAACTTGATAACGTATGTTCTGCACTATATCCTCTGAATTGATAATCTCGAACAAGTCTTCTTAAAAATCTTATGTCTACAGTTGAAACATGATTATGAATATCAATTCCAAGAGGAGTAAAAGGACTTATATATAGTTTAAACTTGTTTTTCTTTTCTATACCTTTTGTGAGTTTTTCATTTAAAGCATGCAATCCCTCTATAACTAATATTTCATTTTCCTTCAGACCAACCTCGGGAGTTTTAAATTCTTTTTCTCCTGTTACAAAATTAAACGTTGGCATACTCACTTTTTTACCACTCAGCAATTCTTTCATTTGTTTATTAAATAATTCAAAATCTAGTGCTTCTAATATTTCAAAATTAAAATTACCATTTTTGTCTTTTGGACTTTCTATTCTTTCTTTATAATAATCATCTGTAGATACTATAAAGGGTTTTAAACCTTTTTCTTTTAAATATAAGGATAATTTTTTAGACGTTGTTGTTTTTCCTGAAGAAGAAGGGCCTGCAATTAATATCATTTTTATATTTTTTCTATTTTTATAAACCGTATTTGCAATATTAGAAATATCTTCATTTTGTCTTATTTCGTTTAATTGTATAAACTCATTAATATTGCCTTTAATTATAATATCATTCAAATCCGGAACATATTTAACATTTAAATCTTCACACCATTTTTCATAGTCATTAAATACTTTTATTACTTTTTCCATGTGCGTATACTTTGGGATTTCATTATTTCCATTGTTTGGATACATTAATACAACTTTGCCATCACTCAAAAGTATTAAATCAAAGTATTTTAAGACGCCTGTAGAAGACGGCATATAATAATAAAAATAATTATAATAATTTAAAAGTTGATATAAAACTAAAAAATCATAACTAAGTTGTACTAAATATCTACTTTTCTCTTCTTCCCCAACATTACTATAATAGTCAGTTATATCTTGCCTACTAACACTTATTTTTTCAATTGGAAGATCACGATCTGCGATTTCTTTCATCTTATTTTTTATGGCTTTTACTATTTCAGGTGTAATTTTTTTGCCAATTAATATCTCACTATATATTCCTTTATCTATAGAATGCTTTAATTTAATATTTGCATTCTTACCATATAATTCTTTTACCGCAACAAAATATAATAATTTTAAGCCATTTCTATAGATTTTTCTTCCAATTCTTTGATGTGTAGAAATTAATTCCAATTCCAAATCATAATCTAGTGTCCTAGATAGTTCCATTACTTCTCCATTTATTGAACAAGCAATTATTTCAAAATCTAATTGATGTTGTTCTAGAAATCCTTTTATGGTTATCCCTTCTTTAGTTTTGTATTCTCCAAGACCTTTTACTTTTATTATTATATCTTTTTTCATAGACACCTCTACTATATTCTTATTCTATCAAATTTAAAAAATAAAGTGAACACAATTCACTTCATTTTATCTATAACTTTACATGTCGGTTAAATCAACGTTTTCTTCTTGTATTAAATCTTTAAATATTTCTTTAAAATTAATAATTTCTTTTACTTTTACATCTTCATATACATTTTTCGCTCTACATATAGCTTTATAAACATGTTTTATTCTTAAAGCAGGTGCATTCTCATACATTGCATTAGAAAACGCATTCATAAGAAGTGTAAGAGCAATATCTGGATATCTATTACCAATTTCATATATTCTTTTATATTCATCAGTCATTCCAACTAAAAATTTGAAAATTTTCTCTTTTATAAAATCTGTGTAATCTATTTTTACTCCCGTCTTTTTTTCATATTTGGGATATGTTCCCATAAGAATTTGAACAGTTTGTTCTTGAGTTGGCTCCTCTACATCTACTTTTAAAAATCTTCTTAAAAATGCCCTATCTCTTAATATATAAGATTCATATTCATCTGCAGTTGTGGCTCCTATCATTTTAATATCACCTCTATCAAGACCCGGTTTTAACATATTTGCAAAGTCAATATTAAGATTTGAAGTATTTCTGCTTACTAACAAATGCACTTCATCTATAAATAATATGATGTTTTTTCTCTCTTTTAATTCTGCGACTAAAAGTTGTAATCTATTTTCGTTTTGTCCTTCACTTACTGCATTTCCAAGTAAACTAGTAAGATTAACTTTAATAAGTTCAAAAGTTTTTAATGCATTAGGAATTTGTCCTTGCTGCATTCTGTATCCTAAGCCTTCAACAATAGCGGTTTTACCAACACCAGCTTTACCAACAAGAAGCGCACTTTTTTCTGGTGTCAAAAGGATAAGAAGGGTTTCTTCTATTTCTTTTTCTCTGCCAATAGCCGGATTTGTAACGTATTCTTTTCTAGTTAGATTTTCTCCATATGTCTCTAATATGCTTAACTTATTAGAAACAGATTCTTCTTTTTTTATAGGAGCATTTCCTAAATCTATAATTTCTATATTATCATCCATAAGCAACCTCTTATTTTCTTTATTTAATTATATATTAAAAATTTAATTAAATCAATATTGACATAACTAAAATTATGAACTATAATAATTCTTGCAAATGCCTGATTAGCTCAGTTGGTAGAGCGCACGGCTGTTAACCGTAAGGTCGCAAGTCCGAGTCTTGCATCAGGCGCCATTTGTAATAATATGCATCTACGGATGCTTTTTATTTACAATTTAATCTTTTTTTGATATAATATACCATAATTAATGGGGGAGCATATGAGAATTAACAATTATTCTGGTTTTGTTAAAACCGATGATTACCAACGGGATATGAAACGCATTTACAATCTTTATCGAACAATATTAATGTTGCCTAGTTTTACATTAAAAGGTGATTCTAAAGAGCTAATAGAAACTACAAGGTATAGATTAGAATCTCTTATGGACCCGCTAACATATAATCCACCACTGGATGCAATCGAGGATGAAATTATGACGTTTGATACAAATGCAAAACACTTGGAGTTATTGAGATTTCTAAAGAACAATTTAGTAACAAGTGATAAAATACTTCCTCACGCAACTTTAAATATGATGCGTGAAGAATATATGAGCATAGCATCATCTTTCTATGAATCGATTGGTGGTTTATATTTTAGTGAATTTAAAAATTTATTTGACAAAAGAAAAGATATTATTTGGTTTTCAAAAAATACCGATAGTTATACAATGTTATTCCCGTATTTTAAAGAAGGGGTAATTAATATTCATGAAACAAAAGATATAATTCAAATATATGGTTTAGTTCACGAATTTGGTCATTTGATTAATGCAAATCTTAATCCCAACAACGAAATAAACGAAAAAATAAACTTTACTGAGATTAATTCTATCTTTTTAGAATTTCTTTTAAGCGATTTTTTAAGTAAAGAAGTAAAATTAAAAACTGAAAGCGAAAATTTTTTAAATAATGGGGCTATATATATTTCTTCTCAATGTAAAGCAATTCAAACAAAAAAAATTTTTATAGATTTCTTTAAACAAAATAATGTTGATAACATTGATGAATTTAAAAAATACAAACAATCTTTAGATAACTATTATAGAGTTTTGCTGGATGATGCATTTTCTGTACCAACATCTCGATATATCAAACATTGTGTAGCATATCCTTATGCCATATCCCTATATCAGCGAGAACAAAAAGAAAATAACTCAGGGGTAAGATTATTAGAAGATTTTACAATGTGTGATGAGAAAGATATAGAAAAGCAGCTTAAACACATTGGATCAAATGTACAAAAAGATATTATTGATTTCTCTATGAAATTAGAAAAGACGCAATAAATACTATTAAAAATTGATTTTTTAACACAAAATTACATTAAAATTTAATATTTACTTTCTAAAAATAATGTGATAATATATATTTGTTCTTGAAAAAGAACAAATATTCACAAATGTGTTCAACGACACAAATAAAAAGAGCCATTAGGTTCTTTTTATTTTTATATTTATATATAATTCTCTGACTTTACTTCCATAAATGATTTTGGATGTTTGCATACAGGACAAATCTCTTTTGCTTGATTTCCTCTATAAACATGCCCACAGTTTCTACAAACCCATATTACTTCATGATTTTTTTCAAATACAGTATTATCTTTTACATTATCAAGTAAAATCAAATATCTTTTTTCGTGCGTTTGTTCAATATCCGCAACACCTTTAAATAATTCTGATAATTCATCGAAACCTTCTTCTTTAGCGGTTTCTGCAAAATCTTTATACATTTGGCTCCACTCATAATTTTCACCATTAGCTGCATCTAACAAGTTTTCCGAAGTGGATGGAATAGAACCATTATGCAATGCTTTAAACCATAATTTTGCATGTTCCCTTTCATTCCCAGCGGTTTCAGTAAAAATATTTGCTATTTGTTCAAATCCATCTTTTTTAGCTTGGCTAGCATAATAATCATACTTATTTCTAGCTTGGCTTTCTCCTGCAAAAGCAATCATTAAATTTTGTTCAGTCTTACTTCCTTTTAATTCCATAATATTCCTCCTTTTTTAATTATAACATTTTTTATGGATATTTAACCTATTAAAATTTCATTTTACATAAAATAGAATATGGAAGAAGATATTTTTAATTTAAATCCACTATATTCAACTTTAATCGCGACAGTAATTGGATTTGTTTTAATAAACGATTTAACTGTTGCTGAGCAAAACACTGTAGGCAATTGGCTTATTTTAACTGGGCAAGTTTTGATTACTAACGCAGCCGCTCAGAGCGTAATTGAAAATAGACTTTCTGGAAATATTATAAATATTAATTCCGGAGTACATAAAAGTGCATATTGTCCACCAAAATATGACATTCAAGCAATAAGAGAGGTGCTAAAAAAGACTACACCAAAACATAATAGTAATGCAATCTCTTTACTTGAAAAAACAATTGAATCTCTAAAAAAAGAAGAAGAAGAATTAAAGAAAAATTAATAATATGTTAAAATAAAATAATTGTCACATATAGAATGACATTTTAATATCAAAATATATGAGAAAATATAGATGGTGGTAATATGGAGTCACGTAATATTTATAATATAATCGGTAGTAATATAAGAAGTATTAGGATGCAAAGAGGAATAACTTCTTTAAAGTTATCTAAAATTTGTAATTTGTCTCATGGATATATTAAAAATCTTGAATCTCAAAAAGTATATGCAACTATTTCTATTGAAACGTTAGGAATTATAGCAAAAGCCCTAAATGTAAACATTATTGATTTTTTTGAAAATCTTTAGCACTCAATATTGACAGGTGCTAAAAATAGTGATATATTATTATTTGTAAGGAGGAATTAATATGAGTTTATTGCCAGACAAATTATACTTTGACAACTTTCTAGATGATTTCTTTGTCACAGATAAAGATTTTTCAAAAACTTCGTGCGATATATACGAAGAAGATGGAAAATATCATGTTGAAATGGATCTACCCGGCTACAAAAAAGAAGATGTTTCAGTTGATTGTACCGAAGGATATCTTACTATTGAAGCCAATAAATCTAGCGAAACAAAAGAAAAAAAGAAAAATTATTTGAGACAAGAAAGAACATTCGGAAAAATTCAAAGAAAATTCTATGTTGGAAACATCAACACTGCAGATATAAAAGCAGAATTCAGAGATGGAGTATTAAATGTTGTTGTTCCTCATCAAGAACAAAAGAAAATAAAAAATGTTATTGAAATAGAATAACAAAAAAATCGCGGATCAATTGAATTCGTGATTTTTATTTTCTTCTTTTTGAATTTCTCCATATGCGACTTTACCAACAAGCGTCTTTGGAAAAGTTTTTCTATATTCTATTTCATATGGTACAGAATATTTCGCCAGATTCTTTTCACAATGTTTTAGTATGCTTTTTTTAATTTCCAAAGTAGGAATTATTCCTTCTTTTAAAATGATTAAAGCTTTAGCCACTTGCTTTTTATAAGGATGTTTAATGCCAATGACTGTTGATGCTAATACAGCTGGATGTGAGTTTATCACTTCTTCTACATAACTTGGGTAAATATTATATCCAGATGATATTATTATTCTTTTAAGTCTTTGCTTATAAAAGACAAAGCCCTCAGAATCTATGCATCCCACATCTCCGGTATGAAGCCATAACTTTCTATCGTCGTGAACCCTCAATACTTTCATTGTTTCTTTAGGTTCATTTAAATACCCCATCATTACTGTAGGACCCGAAATACATATTTCTCCCACTTCATTTGTCAGCACTTCTTCGTTAGTTCCCATCTTAACTATTTTATATATCGTGTCTGGAAAAGGTATTCCAATAGATTCGGGTTTATAATATCCCGTAGGAGTTAAGCAACTAGCTCCGCAACCCTCGGTAAGTCCATATCCAACTTTTATTTTTGCATGTGAACCATGCTTGCTTAAAAAATCATCTATTTTCTTTTTTAAGTCCGGATTTAATATATCGCCCCCACTTATTACGCATGAGGCGCATTCCAAATCTCTTTCTTTTAAACCTTTGGTTTTTAGTAGTGCTTCGAACAATGTTGGCACTCCAACTATAAAATTAGGTTTATGCTTTTTTATTAAATTTCCAAAATCTTTTGCAGAAAACGCAGGTATTAAAATACTCTTCATCCCTATGCACAGAGTTGTATGAGTGCATACTCCGAGTCCAAAGCTATGAAATATTGGCATTATTGATAGAATCGAATCTCCCGGACCATTAGGATCACACATTAAAGCACTTTGTACAGCCTCTGCATTAAAATTTTTATTTGATAGAACAATTCCTTTAGGACTCCCGGTTGTACCACCACTATAAAGAATAACCGCTGGATCGCTTCCTTTTCTTTTTGCTCTATATTTTTTCTTATAACAATACCCAATATCAATAAATTCTTTCCACGTATATGTATCTTCACTCTTTTCTATCTTTGTTTTTCTTCCTTTAAAAAACCAATATAAAAATGTTTTTATTGGACCCATTTCATTAGAGGCCGACATAAGTATTATTTTCTCTACATGTGTGTTTTTAAGTACATTTAGGACTTTTTCATACGCTATATCTATAACAAGTACGAGCTTGGTATGTGATTCATTTAAATAGTATTCTATCTCTTTTTCTCCTGATAACGGATGTACCATACTTGCAATAGCTCCAACCATATTTACCGCATAAAACATTATTATTGCTTGGGGAGTGTTTGGAGCACAAATTGTTATTACGTCATTTTCTTTAATACCCTGCTCTTTTAATGCACAAGCAGTTTCTTCTATTTTTTCAATAAATCTAGAAAATTTACATTCTCTTCCAAAATATTCATATGCGATAAGATTAGGAAACTTTTTAGCAGTTTTTTCCAACATTTCAACAATTGAAAAATTAGGATAATCCAATATTGGTGGTATATCCCCGTAATACTTTATCCAAGGAGCTCTTTCTAATAATTTTCTATATTTTCTACTTGATTTTCTCATTTATTTCATCTTCCAATAATTTAGGATTTTTTAATATTTCTTCAAATAGCTGAATAGCAGTTATAAAATAAAAACCATCCGCAATTCTTTCGTCCAAAGTTATACCAAAATCACACACTTCTTTTACTTCGACTTCTCCGTTATCGTTAACCATCGGAGCTTTTCTTATTTTTCCAATAGTCATTAAAATTGAATTACTACCGAAATCAGTTAAGTTGTGATATATAACTCCTCCACCAATACTTCCTAAATTAGAAACTATTACAGAACTATAATATAAAAGATTTTTAGTAAGAGATTCTGGCAACAAATCATGATTATCTAATTTCTTAAATATCCACATCACAAACGCTCTAATAAATTTAGGCATATTGCCTAAAGTGTTTATTATTCCATCTGTATCATTCATACTATTAGTTCTTATTTTGTTAACATTTTCAACAAATTTATCTTTTACTTTATATAAATTGTCATCTTTATCTATCGTTATAAGCGCCATAAATTCTTTTGCATTGTCGCTAAACTCTGTTTTAGCAACAAATCCAATATCTATTGTTTTCTTATCATAAAAATTACCATTCATTATAAACCTATTCAAAAGAGGTCTATGATATACTACTTTAGCTATGGCAGTACAAAATGCATGAAAAAATGTTAAATCATCGCACTTTTTTTTCTTTTCTTTCATGAATTCCACTAAATTAGTTACATCAATCGTTTGATTAATATAAACATCAGAATCACATCTCAATCTTTTAATGTAATACATTAGTTTGTTCATCGGATTAATATTTCTTACTTTATAAGCATCTTTCCTATCTCCAAATTTCTTTTTCATTTTACACCTACTTCTTTCACAATAAAAATATTATAACATGTCAAAACAGATACTTCAAATTATTGTTTATTCAAATAACTTTTCTATATTCTTTTTAGGTAACAACATTGATATTTCTTTTGTTATAGTTATATTAAATTTATTAGTGTTACATTTATATTCTTCTCCATCTATACACCAAGAACTTTCGGGTATTTTGTCAAATTGTATATCCAAATTATTGGTTTTGTAATATACAAATCCAGGAAGATTATTTATTTCTCTTCTTTTTAGATAATAGACAGCTTTTATAATATCCCATTTTGTTTTTATATTACACATTAATACCTCGTACATATTGTCATCTAATTTTATATCTTCATATATATTATTCATCCCCGCAACTCTGTTAGAATTAGTTACAAAAATAAATGAAAATTGTCCTACGTATTCTCTATTATCCATTTTATAACTTACATTATAAAATTTAAAATTCTGTTTTAGTTGTTGAATGGCATATATTGCATATCCAAGTCTTCCGTATTTTTCTTTTAATTTTCGTGGAGTTGCGTAAGCAATATCTACATATGCCCCCATACAACATACATATACGAATGGTTGCTCGTTGAGCAAACACACATCAATGTTTTTCTGTGCCCCATCGAGTAACATTCTTAAATTTATAAGGGGATATGGAGTAAGTCCATACATATGTGCTACATCGTTAACCGTTCCAAACGGAAGATGAGCCATAAGAATTTTATTTTTTCTTTTTAAATTACCAAAAATTGTTTCTTGAAGAGTACCATCTCCTCCAGCAACTAACAAAAGATCTACATCCGATAATTCTTCCACTATTTTAGTAGCGTGTCCTTTATATTCGGTATATATTATTTGTGTTTCATATTCATACTCACTTAAAATAGTACCAAAATCATTTAGTACTTTCTTATTTCCAAGTTTTCCACTTTGAGGATTACATATGATTACACATTTCATAATTTCTCCTATTAAAGACTACATATATCATATTATCTTTTTATGATTTTTTCAATACTCTCCCGTTACATTTACAATTATATTGCTTTTTAAACTTTTTCTCACTTATATATTTTATCACATTTCGGTAATATAAAAACTCACTTCTTTCAGTGAGTTCTATGCTATTTTCTTTTCATGTGCGGGAAAAGTATTACTTCTCTAATGTTTTCAGAATTAGTAATCATCATAACTAATCTATCTATTCCCATACCCATTCCACCTGCTGGCGGCATACCATATTCAAGAGCTTCAACATAATCAGTATCCATTTCGTTTGCTTCAGCATTACCAAGTTCTTTTTCTTTTAACTGACTTTCAAATCTTTCATATTGGTCTATAGGATCATTAAGTTCTGTAAACGCATTAGCATATTCACTACCGCAAATAAATAATTCAAATCTTTGAGTAAATCTCTCATCATTTTCTTCTTTTCTAGCAAGCGGTGATATTTCTATTGGGTAACTATATATAAATGTAGGCTCTACTATCGTTTCCTCTACATATTTCTCAAAAAACGCATTAACAATATGACCATATCCAAAGTGATCTTCGATTTCAATGTTGTGTTCTTCTGCATGCTTTTTTGCTTCTTCAAAAGACATTTTTTCCGCAAAATCAATTCCAGTTTGTTCTTTAATAGCATCTGTCATCTTTAATCTTCTAAATTTTGGCTTTAGTGAAATATCATGCCCCTTCCAATTAATATCATAACTTCCACGTACTTCCTGAGCAACATTACCTATAATTCCTTCTGTTAAATCCATCATCCCTTCTAAATTAGAATATGCTTTATATACTTCGATTGTAGTAAATTCTGGGTTATGATTTCTATCCATCCCTTCATTTCTAAATAATCTTCCTATTTCATAAACTGCATCCATCCCACCAACAAGTAATCTTTTTAACGGAAGTTCTGTAGCTATTCTTAAATAAAAATCCATATCAAGTGCATTATGATGAGTAATAAAAGGTCTGGCAGCAGCTCCGCCCAACGTTGGCTCAAGTACAGGCGTTTCTACTTCTGTATATCCCAAATTATCTAAATAATGTTGTATTGAACGAATTATTTTAGGCCTTGCAAAAGCAACTTTTCTAGCATCTTCATTCATAATTAAATCAACATATCTTCTTCTAAATCTTTCTTCAACATCTACAAGACCATGGAATTTATCAGGAAGTGGTCTTAATGCCTTTACTAAATGTGTGTACTTTAAAGCTTTTACTGAAAGTTCTCCAGTATTTGTTTTCATAACTAAACCATCTATACCAACAATATCTCCTAAATCTGCTTTATCGAATATCTCATAAGACTCTTCACCAATTACGTCTTCTCTTACATATATTTGAATTTGTCCGAATTTATCTTGTATGTGCATAAATCCAACTTTACCTTTACCACGTTTAGTCATTATTCTACCAGCTATAGTAACAGGAATTTCCACTTCATGCAATTCTTCTTTTGTCATCTCACTATACTTTTCTTTTATTTCTTTAGAATCAGAAGTTATATCAAATCTTTGTCCAAAAGGATTAATACCTCTTGCTTTTAGATCTTCTAATTTTGCCCTTCTAACTAATTCTTGTTCAGTATGTTCCATACAATTCACCTCTTTTTCAATAAACATATATTATCAAAATTATTCCTATTTTTCAATACTTTATTCTGCATCTGGCAATTTCATCATCATCTAACACGCTCAAATATTCAAATGGGTTAATATTATTTTTATCATCATCCATTAATAACGCAAAAACATCCACTAACTCTTTATTCACTTTTTTAATATTTAAATAATTTAAATATTCAACAAATGTTTCTAAATTTTCAGATCCAATTTCCATTCCACTTAAGTAATTTAATATTATCATAGAGTAGCAAAATATATCAGTATTCTGATCACACACTATAAAGCCAGGTTCATCCGCATTATTATTTTTATGATATTTTTCTACTTCACTAGAAAAACTAAATGGTGTTAAATATTTTGATACTTTATTGGTATTTCCTTCTATTTTCATGCTATCGGTGTCTACAACAAAAATATCTTTAGACTTCTGCACTAATATATTGTCTTCATGCAAATCACATACATATAAATCTTTTATATCTTGAGATTTCCTAGTTTTTGACATTTCTTCCAATAATATTCCAATTTTTTTTAAAATCATTACCTTGTATTCTGAAGAAACTAGCGGATCTAATAAGAATTTGCTCAGATGAGTTCCTTCAACCTTATTCATTGTAAATCCTGAAAATGTTCCTTCTATATTTATTATATCTCTTGGTAAAACAAATTCATTCCCAAACAATTCATTTTTTTCATTAAGCCAATTTATGGTATATATTTTATCTTCTTGTTCTTTTCCCATACAAAAAAGAAATTTAAAAACTTTATTGTTAGGAAAATTATAAATCTCTGATTCAGCATTAAATACTTCTTTTGGCAAAGAAAGAAAACGCAACTTTTGAAATTCTTTTTCGGTTAAGTTAATATTATTCATATGTCTCTCACCCCTTTTAAATTTTTATATATTATATCAAATTTTATTAGAAAAGTCTATTTTAATTTCTTGAATAAAAAAAACGATTTTTAATAAATATAATATAGGGAGGCAACTATGATAACACCAACTATAATTGAAAGAAAAAATAATTATGAAAAATGTTATGATTTATACTCAAGATTACTTCAAGATAGAATAATATTTATAAGTGGAGAAATTGATGACAATTTATCTAATATTGTTATTGGAGAACTCTTATATTTAGATTCAATCTCAAATGATGATATATATTTATATATTAATAGTCCCGGAGGAAGTATAACATCCGGTATGGCAATATATGATACCATGAACTTTATAAAAAGTGATGTTTCTACCATATGTATTGGAATGTGTGCATCTATGGGAGCTTTTCTTTTATCTAGCGGAAGTAAAGGAAAAAGAATTGCTCTTAAAAATTCTGAAATTATGATACATCAGCCAATTGGCGGAGTACAAGGGCAAGCAACAGATATGAAAATAGCCGCAGAGCGTATTATAAAAACAAAAGAAAAACTAAATAAAATCATCAGTAAAAACACTAATAAATCACTAAAGAAAGTAGAAGTAGATACCGAAAGAGACTTTTTCATGGATAGTAAAGAAGCATTAGAATATGGTTTAATTGATAAAATTATTTAACATAGATTTTATCTTTCTAAATCTATGATTTATTCCACTTTTTGTGATCTTATTTCCTGTTTCTTCACTTATAATATCCGCAAGTTCACTCATTGAACTTTCAGGATATTTTTCTTTGTATATGCATATTATTTTTAATTTTTCATCTAACATTTCAAAATCAAATATGTTTTTTAAATTTTTAATCATTTCTAATTGATACTGAGAAGTTTCTACTATTTTATTAGTATTTGCCTGTTCACAATTATTAAGTCTATTAGTCATGTTTTTATGATCTCTATATATTCTTATATCTTCATAATAGAAAAGAGAATTATAAGCCTGCAATATTTTTAAAAAATCACTAATTTTTTCTGCTTCTTTTATATATATCATATAACTTTTTTCTCTTTTTAAAATCCTGCTATTTAAATTATATTCTTGAAGTAATTTATTTACAAAATCTGCGGACTTTTTATACTTTATTACAAATTCAATATGATATCTCGATGTTTTTGGATCATTTATACTTCCACACGCCAAAAACACACCTTTAAGATAAGCACGTTTTTCTTCATCGGTGTCTATTAAATAATCCTCTGGTTTATAAATCCTTTTTTTGTTTTTTATCACACATAAATCAGATAAAATAAAGTCTTTTTTTTCATGTATTTTTATATTAGCAAGCCTTTTTTTTCTAAAATTTTCTATATAATCAGTGTTAATTTCAAGATTTATTTGATACGTCTGTTTTAATAATTTATATATTCGCCTAGCCACATTCAAATTTTCAATTATTAATTCAATATAATCTTTTTCTATATTAGCCACAATATTTATAAATGCAGACAATTCAGCAATCGTTTCTGGTTTATTAAAATATTGTACTCCAATTTCATTTTTTACATCTGTCGTATAAGACATATTATCACCACCTAGAATAAAATGAAGAACCTTTTGACGGAAAATTCACATAATTTCTAGGATTGACCGATGTCATTTCACTGCCCCATCCTTTATATATTCCAAAATGTAAGTGAGCTCCAGTAGTACACTTATCATAAGATTTTGTTGAACTACCCCCTCCAGATAATCCCACCACACTATTTAAAGTAACTAAATCTCCAACGTTAACATTAAATGAATATAAGTGCATATAAACTGTAGTGTATTTTGATCCGCCTATATTATGCTGCACATATACTATATTACCTCCGCATTTAGATTTGGAAACTTTACGCGAAACATATCCAGCCGCAGATGCATATACTTTAGTTTTTTCAGATACTGCTATATCTATCCCAGAATGGAAACTTCTTTTTCCCCACAATGTTCTATAACCATAATTACTACTGACTTTTCCTTTAACTAAAGGTCTGGTAAAACCAACTGCATATGGAACGGAGATACATACTGTTATGTCCTCGTCATCTTCACATCCAATTTGTTCATAATATTTTATTTCTTCTTCTTGTGCTTTTATTTCGGCGGCCAAATCTTTCTGATGCTCCTCAATATCATCAATTGTTAAATCTAAAGATGCCATTAACTTTTCTAATTCCTTTATTGCTTGTTCTTCTTTTTTTATTTGTTCAGCCAATTTTATCTTTAGTGCTTTATTTTGTTCTATCAAATCATTCATCTCTACAATTAATTCATCATTATGTTTACTTAATTGTTCAACAATCGAACTTCTGTAAATAAAATCAGTAAAAGAAGTCGCTCCAAACACATATTCCAAATATATATTTTCACCTTCACTAACTTGTAAAAATACCATTAATTCATCTATTTCTTTATATTTTTCTTCTATTTCTATTTCTAATTCTTCTATTTCAGCAGATGCTTGCTCTATTTCATCTTCTGCTTTTTCAATGTTTTCACCAGCTTCTTCAATTTGATTATCATATTTATTAATTTTTGCTTGTATATTTCTTCTTCTAGCTTCTTGAGCTGCTTTGTTTGATTTAGCATCTAATAATTCTTGTTTTAATTCTCCTAATGTTTTTGCTTCTATTTTTGGAACAAATGCACATAATGAAAAAATAGCAAAAAATGAAAATAAAATTATAAGCAACTTATTCTTCATATTTTCAAATACTTTCTAACTGCTCTATAACTACCGAAACCGCCTACAATTACTGCAACCAATAAAATAAATAATATAATGTCCATTATTATTAAATCAGGATTAACCAATTTTATAATTTCCGTGAATAATTTTCCACCAAGTACATTATATAAGTACACATATCCATAACAACACGCAAATATCGGAACTATTGATCCGATAATTCCCAATATAATACCTTCAAAAAAGAATGGGGTTTTTATATATGAATTAGAAGCACCAACTAGTCTCATTATTTCAATTTCTCTTTTTCTATTAGAAATTGTTATTTTAATAGTATTACTTATTAAAAATGCAGTTACAATTACTAAAGCCACTACAACTCCATAGGTAACATTCTTTACTATTTCAAATATTTTAACAAGTTCTTCCACCATTCCTTCCCCATATTTTACTACTTCAACTCCATTAAATGACTCTATTTCATTGGCTGTTTCACCAATTTGTTCAATGTCATGAACTTTTACTTGAAAAGTATTTTGTAACGGATTAGTTTCCTCAGTATAACCACTCAATATATTTTCAAATATATCTGACTCTTTACTCATATCGTTTTTAACTTCTGATTTTGATTTAAATACAAGTTTCTTATCATCAACGTTTGGTATATTTAATATTTGATTTTTTATTACATCAAGTTCGTTTTCTGTTGCATCTGTTTCAACAAACACAACGATAGTAACATCTTTCTCAATTGAAGATGTAAAATTATTAACATTATATGAAAGAATTATACTAATAGCAACCAATATAAGAGTAATGGAAATGCAAGATATACTCGCCAAACTTAGACTAAAATTTCTTCCAACGCTTTTAAATGAATCTATGATGGATCTTCCAAATATTCTAAATGCTTTCATGTTTGTAACCACCTTTCTCTTCATCCGAAATCAGCATACTTTTATCTATTAATATAACTCTTTTTTGCATTTTATTTACTATTTCTTTATCATGAGTAGCCATGATAATAGTGGTTTCAAGTTCCATGTTAATAGATTCAATAACCTTCATTATTTCCATTGAAGTATCAGGGTCTAAATTTCCAGTAGGTTCATCACATATTAAAACCTTTGGCTCGTTTACTATTGCTCTTGCAATAGAAACTCTTTGTTGTTCACCCCCAGATAATTGATCTGGATAACTTCTTAATTTATCTTTCAGACCAACAAGTTCTATTGCTCTTAATACTTTTTTTCTAACTTCTGACTTTTTAAGACCATATATGTCTAGAGCAAATGCTACATTTTCATACACAGTCATTTTAGATAATAATTTATAATCTTGAAAAACTATCCCTAGTTTTCTTCTTAATTTATATACTTTTCTATTTCTTAACTTGGCCACATTAATACCACCAATATAAACTTCTCCTTTACTTGGTTTCTCTTCTCTATATAATAATTTTATTAAAGTGCTTTTTCCTGATCCGGATGCTCCTATAACAAAAACAAATTCACCTTTTGATATCTCTAAATTTATATCAGTTAAAGCAATTACTCCATTTTTATATTGTTTATATACATTCTTTAATTCTATTAACTTCACATTATCCTCCTTGAGTAATAATTATATATCATTTTAATATTTTTGGAAATGTTAATTTTTGCCTTTTTGTTCCACCTAAAACTTCATAACAATCGCTTACCACAATAAATGCACTTGGATCTATTTCTTTTATTGCTTCAGTCAAGTAATAATATTTTTCTGTCGGTACTACGCACATAAGTATTTTGTTTTTCTTCTCAGAATACCCGCCCTTACTATCAAAAACTGTCACGCCATTTTCTATAACTTCCATCACAAAGTTTTTTACTTCTTCTTCTTTTTCGGTATGTATCATAAACATTTTACTATCCGACACTCCAATTAAAACTCTATCTATCAAAACTGTTGATATACTTACTATAATTAGTGAATACATAATCATTGTATATCCAAAAGTAAATCCGCCTATTATAATAATTACAAATCCCATATATCTTATTAATTTTCCTATTTGCTGCTTTGAATATTTATTTATTATAAGAGCAATAATACTTGTTCCACCCGTATTATATCCAACTTTATACACCATCGCTTCTCCAATACCGCTTACTACTCCAGCGGCTAATACATAAAGCAAAATATTATCAAACGAGAAATTAAGTGTTTCTACTATATTCTGAGTTAAAAACATAAAACTTAAGTATAAACCTGTTCCTATAATTGTTTTTAAAGATTTTTCTCCGCCTAAAGTAAGCAATGCAATACCTATTAAAAATATATCTCCAAAAAAAACTAATGTTTGAGCGTCCATGTTAGTATATTTGGATATGATAATTGCAAGCCCACTTAGTCCGGAAGAAACAAAGTTATTCGGTACAAAAAACAAGTTAAAAGAAAGAGCAGATAAGAAAGTTCCAATTAATAAAGTTAAAAACTTTTTTATAATATCTTGCTTATTCAAACTTTCTATTATTATTTTATTTTCATTATCGTTTTTACCAAACATTTTAAACTTCAACATCTTTTCTCCTACTATGTGTAATTATAACAAATTTTACTTAATTTTTAAATAAATTATTTTGTTCTTTGCATATTATTTTACTTATTAGATAAATACGCTTCAACAAATATGTCTAAGTCTCCATTCAATACTTTTTCAACACTTGAAGTTTCTGCATCAGTTCGAGTATCTTTCACAAGAGAATATGGACACATCACATAACTTCTAATTGTACTTCCAAAATTAACATCCATTACATTTCCTTTTAAATCTTTTAATTTTTCATCTAACTTTTGTTTTTCTAATAAGTACAGTTTGCCTCTTAATATTTCAAAAGCTTTATCTTTGTTCTTTAATTGACTTCTTTCGTTTTGACAAGTAACAACTATACCAGTTGGCATATGTGTTATTCTAACCGCAGAATCTGTTGTATTTACACTTTGTCCTCCTGCTCCACTACTCTTATAAACATCTATTTTAACATCATTATCTTTTATGTCTATTTCAACTTTATTATCAATCTCAGGAGTCACAAGCACAGATGCAAATGAAGTATGACGTCTAGAATTTGAGTCAAACGGACTTATACGTACCAATCGATGAACCCCGGTCTCACCTTTTAAAAGGCCAAAAGCATATAACCCTTTTACATATAACAATGCTCCTTTTATTCCAACTTCATCGCCCGGTTGAATATTTATTATTTCATATTTAAATACTTTTTTATCACAATACTTTTTATACATATCAAAAATCATGTTAGCCCAGTCATTACTTTCTGTCCCGCCAGCACCACTATGTATTTCTATGTATGCATTATTTTTATCAAACTCGCCATTTAATAACACTTTTATTTTTAATTTTGATAAACTGCTTTCAATATTACTAAATTCTTCTTCTATTTCATCGGGAATTTCATTTATTTCAATTAATTCTTTTAATAAAGAAAGTTTTTCGTCGATTTCAATTAATTCACCAACTTCATTATTTATATTTTTAATACTCTCTAAAACCTTAACACTACGTTCATTATTCATCCAAAATTCAGGACTTTCAGATTCTTTTTTCAAGCTTTCTAATTCACTTAATTTAACACTATAATCTAAAACGCGCTTATAATTACTAAGTGTTTCTAACATATTATTTAATCTTTCTTCTATTTCTTTTTTATTCATAATTTTATTTTACTAAAACTATAACATTATTTCAATTAAAAAAGACTTAATTTACTAAATCCTTCTCATAATCTTCTACATAATATTTTATATTCTTGTTGCCTTTTGTTATTATTTTATGACCTTCGCTTTCCAAATATTTCTTTTGCAACTCTATTCCTTCTGGATATTTTGTATTAAGTTCTCCATCAGATTTTAACACTCTCCAATATGGAGTAATATTGTCTTTTCTTTGGTAACTCGCCCAAGCGCATATGTTTATAAATATTCCTGCGGTCATCGGACACGTAATATCAGTTTTATATTTTTTAGCGATACTCTTTCTTATCTCATTTGTAGTTATTAATTTTCCCCTTGGAATCGTTCTCATTATCTCATCATACGCTAACGGAGGGGCAATCACCATAGTCTTTCCTCCCCATTTTTTAGCACTTTCTTCATCTAAAGATACTATTTTTGGCATATTCTTGTTATTATTCATTCGTGCATTAAAATCTTTTTTATCTTCGTTAGCCATATTTATTCCTTCCTTCTGCTTCTAACGTACGCCACACCGGTATCTGTTAATTCAAGTTTTTCTGAATCAGCTAACATTTGTCTAATAACTGGGTCGTGACCTTCCATTGATTCTTTTGATATTTTTATATCTGATGACGAAAAACACGGCGGACATATTTCAAACAAATGAAATCCACTATCTTTCTTTTTTTCAAAGTCTTTTTTCATAACTCTTCTCCTTTTCTTCTTTATCATTAATAATATCTTCAGAAAAATTATTTTTAATGTCCAAATTTAATTTCTTATTAAATTCATTAAAAAATCGTTCTGCACGTTTATAACCATATTCTGGATAAGTCTTGGTAGATTGTAATAATTTTAATGCTATTAATTTTAAAACAATCTCCCTTAATTCTATATCAACGTTATGATCAAAGACTGACTCTTGCAATTCAGTCATATCATATTTTCTATTTTTGCTAAGAATTTCTACCAAATTATCAATTTTAATTTCTTTTTCTTTTATAATGTCTGATAAATTTCCATCAATTCTTACAATACCCGTTTCTGCATCTGTATAAGCCAAAAAACTTTGTGGTTTTTCATATATACTCTTATGTTTTAAATCTTTTCTAATAATTTTTGGTGAAATACCAGCTTTAACTCCAATAATATTTCCATTACTATCATAAGCAGGAATGTCTCCGCCACAACTTGCTCTATAATTGCATTCCATTAAAGCTAACTGTGAACTTGTTAACCTATACATCAATTGTCTCATTCCCATAAATCTAGAAATACTATTAATTTTCCAAAATCTAGTATCAATTATTCCGTCGTAAAATTCAAACTCTCTTTCTGGATATTTTATTTCATACCAATTCGTAACATCATCTATTAGATCCTGCAATTCATCAATGTTCATAATCAGATGATAAAGTAAGAATCAGTACTAAAGTTGGTTATAAATATAGATGTAAATATCTTGAACCACTATTCAAAATTAAATGTGTTGACTTCAATATAAATTATTATGAAAAATGGAAGAAGTATGTTAATGAGCAAGAAAA
>CAZGGW010000009.1:0-31752 GCA_964525365.1 uncultured Muribaculaceae bacterium
GCGGTAGTTTCACTGAAATCTTGCATCACCGTTACCGGAGGTAACGGAACATCTGTAACACCGTATGAAATAAGCAACGAAAATTGCTCATAATATAAATAAATTAAAACGGCTAATTATTTTTAATTAGTCGTTTTTCTATTATTACAATACATTCATATAAAACTATAGACAATATAATTAATAATACGATGCCACTCATTACTAAGTTTAAATTAAATACTTGTGATCCGTAAAGTATCAAATATCCAATACCAGCTTTTGAAGTTAAAAACTCTCCCATGATAACTCCGATTAAGCACATTGATATATTTATTTTTAATGTGTTAACTATTATTTTGTAATTACTGGGAATTATTACTTTAAAAAGTATATCTTTATTACTTGCTTTAAAAGTTTTCATAAGTTTAATCTTGTTTTTATCTGTATTTATAAATCCATTATATATACTTTGAATACTAACAATGATTGATATAAGCAGTGCCATTACTACAATACTCTTTGTATTAGCGCCTACCCATATTATTATAATTGGACCTAAAGCTACTTTTGGTAGTGAATTAAGCATTATTAAATATGGATCTAATACTTTTGAAAGAAATGTACTTTTATATAAGATTATACTTATTATTAATGAAATTATTGTTGTTAAAATAAATGAAATTATTGTTTCTTTTAAAGTTATATAAATATGATACAAAATGTTATTATTTATAAATAATTCTCTTATGGTATGTATTATGTTAGAAGGAGATGAAGTAATAAAAGAATTAATAATATTGTATTTTGCTAATATTTCCCACAATAGTATTAAAAACAAAGCGATAAATATTTGTGTGCCCAATATTAATAGTTTATTTCTTTTTAATTTTCTAATATATAGTTGTTGATTAGTCATCTAAATCTCTCCATAATAAATCATAATAAATTGCAAATTCCGGAGCTTTTCTATTGTTAATTGGATTACTTTTATTAGAGAGTTTGATGTCATAAATTTTTTTAATATATGAAGGTCTTTTTGAAAGAACAACTATTTTATCGCACATTGATATACATTCCGCAATATCATGTGAAACTAGAATAGCTGTTTTATTTTCGTTCTTAATAATATTGTAAACATCATCGCTTACTTTTAATCGTGTTTGATAATCCAGTGCACTAAATGGTTCATCAAATAATATTATATCTGGTTTAGTAGCTAAAGTTCTAATTAAAGCAACTCGCTGTTTCATACCACCAGACAACGAAGATGGCTTTTTGTTAATAAATTCTTTTAATCCGTATTTTGTTAGCAAAGAAGTTACATATTCTTTATTTTCTTCAGTAAGTTTTTTTTGTACTTTTAATCCAAGTATTGCATTTTCATATACAGTTAGCCAATCAAACAGAGAATCTTCTTGTAACATATATCCAATTGTTTTGTTATTTGTTAATTTAAAACTTCCTTCATAATTTTTATCAAGTCCAGATAAAATATTTAATATTGTGCTTTTACCGCAACCAGAAGAACCTATTATACCTACAAAATCACATTGGTAGATATTTAATGAAAAATTTTCGATTGCGTTTACTTCTCCGGAAATACTATTATATGTTTTACTTAGATTGCTAATTTTTAGTATTTCGTTCATTAAATTCGTTAGTAACCAGTACGCTAAAATCTTGTTTTTCGATTAATGCTTTATTAAATATCATAATATCTTGAAGTCGTTCAAATGCGCTTTCTTCTATATATGTTGTTTCCCACCAAGAATCAGCATTTTTATATCTTTCTATGATATTTGCTAATTCATTAATAGTAATGTCCGGAAATTGATTGACAATTTTTTTAGCAATTAACTGGGGTTCATTCTTATGAACATATTGTAATCCCTTGTTTAACGCTTCGTTGAAAGCTTGTAATATATCTTTATTTTCTTTTATATAACTTGTTTTTGAATAATATGCTGTATATGGAACTTCTCCGGCCAATAAACCGATTGAAGCTAAAACGCATCCATATTTTTGAGATTCAATTGAACTTGCGATTGGTTCAAATAAATTAACGTAGTCTGCTCCTCCGTTTATATAAGCACCACTAAGGGCTGCGAATTCAACACTTGAATCTATATGTACGCTGTTTAAATCTATTTTTGCTTCATTAAGAGCATAAGTGAATACCATAAGTGGCATACCTCCAGTACGACCGGCTAAAACAGATTTATTAACCAAATTACTAATATTAAAATTTTCTAATTCTTCACAATCACCGACTAAAAATTGTCCATCTCTCTTTGTAAGTGCTGCAAAAGTTTTTAAATAATCTTCTTCTCCGTTGTTATAAATATAAATTGTTGCTTCCGGACCCGAAAATCCAATTTGTGCATCTCCGGATAATACGGCTGCTGCTGTTTTGTCTGCCCCTGGAGTTAAAATCACTTCAATATCAAGACCAACATCCTCAAAATATCCTTCTTCAATTGCCACATACCAAGGAGCATAAAATGCAGAATGTGTTACTTCTGCTACTGTTATTTTAGTTAGTTTACTTTCCTTTTTATCAACAAATCCAAAATAAATAATTCCTAACACTAAAATAGCACACACAATTAAGTAAATAATTATTTTTTTCATGTAACCTCTCTTTCTTTGTATTATATGAAATGGGTTTTAAAAATGATATTTTTTATTGATAATAATAGAAATCACGTGTTATAATTTTTATTATGAGAAATAAAGAATTAAAATTAAATAGTTGTCAAAAAGAAGCAATATTTCACAAGGAAGGTCCTTGTTTAGTAATCGCTGGTGCAGGATCTGGCAAAACAAGAGTTCTTACAGAAAGAATTGCTACTTTAATAGAAAGTGGTATAGCACCATACAATATACTTGCAATTACTTTTACTAATAAGGCAGCAAGTGAAATGAAGCAAAGAGTTAACATAAGAATAGGAGATCTATCTTCTTCTATTTTTATTGGAACTTTTCATTCATTTGGTCTTAAAATTTTAAGAGAAAATTATGATCTTTTAGGATTTACAAAAAATATTACTATTATTGATAGAGAAGATCAAATTTCTATTATTAAAAAGTTATTAAAAGAGAATGGATACAATATTAATGATTATGATTATCGTTATATTTTAAATAGAATTGGATTTGCTAAAAATAGTAATATATCTTCAATAGAATTTCGAAGTATATTTAAAAGTGATTTTGATGAAGTATCCGGAATTATTTACCAACAATATGAACAAACTTTAAAAGAAAATAATACGGTTGATTTTGATGATTTGCTTTTATTACCTTTAAAATTATTTGGTTTTAACAAAGAAATTCTTGATAAATATAGTGAACATTTTAAATATATATTAGTTGATGAGTATCAAGATACTAATACTATTCAATATGAGTTTTGCCATCTTCTTTCACTAAAATATAAAAATATTTTTGTAGTGGGTGATATGGATCAAAATATATATTCTTTTAGAAATGCTACATATGAAAACATAATGAAATTTGAAAATGATTATAAAGATATAAAAGTTATTATGCTGGAAGAAAATTATAGAAGTACTAAGTATATTTTGGAAGCTGCGAACTCAGTTATTAAAAACAATAGTGAAAGAAAAGATAAAAAGTTATGGACCTCTTTAAATGGCGGAGAAAAAGTAAAATACATTTGTGTTGAAAACGAAAAAGATGAAGCAGAATATATAGTGAAAAAAGTAAAAGAGTTAGCAAATAAAAAATATGATTTGAAAGAAATTGGTGTTCTATATAGAACTAATGCTCAAAGTAGAACTTTAGAAGATGCTTTTTTAAAAGAAAATATCCCATATAAAGTAGTGGGTAGTTATTACTTTTATAATAGAAAAGAAATAAAAGATTTAATTGCTTATTTAAACTTAATATATAACACTAAAAATAATGAAGCGTTGGAAAGAATTATTAATGTTCCTAAGAGAAGTATCGGTACTAAGTCTGTTTTAAATCTTAGAAACAAATCTAAAGAAATGAACTTGTCAATGTTTGAATCGATTGATGAAGGCAAACACGAATTAGAATTTAAGAAAATTATTCTTCATTTAATAGAGTGTGAAAAAGTAATGAGTTTATCTAACTTGATAGATGAAATACTAATAAAAAGTGGAATGAAAGATTATTTAATTAACAATAAAAGTTTAGAAAATGATATTCGTTTAGAAAACTTAGAAGAATTTAAAAGTATAGCGATTTCTTTTGAAGAAAGAGGAATATATAGTTTAGAAGAATTTTTAGAAAACATAGCATTAGTGAGCGACGCCGGTTTATACAAAGACGTAGAAGATGCAGTGAATTTGATGACTATTCATTCTGCGAAGGGCTTGGAATTTGATGCTGTTTTTATACCTGGAATGGAAGAAGGAATATTTCCACACATTAGAAGTTTTGACAATGAAAAAGATATAGAAGAAGAAAGAAGACTTTGTTATGTGGGGATGACAAGAGCTAAGGAACAATTATATATGATTTCTTCTAGAAGAAGACTTTTGTATGGAAAAGTAATGGGAAATCCACCTAGTAGATTTATTGATGAAATAGATAAATCGGTTCTTGAAAGTGAAGATTTAAAAATAAAACCGGTATTAAGAAATACCTATAAAACTTTGTTACATAATGATGAAAATTTTAGAGTTGGGGATAAAGTCAATCATAGAGCATTTGGTGCTGGGATAATTGTTTCTATAAATGGGGGAATTGCGTCAATAGCATTTAATAAAAATATTGGAATTAAACAAGTAATGACTAATCATAGTTCTCTTAGTAAACGAGAAGTATAGGTTTTTTTCTTGACATAAAAATTTTATTACTATATAATTTATATTAGGAAAATAGGAGGAAAAATGAATAAAATAAAAGTCGTTTTAAAAAAGTTTTTTAAAAATAAAAATACCGTAACAATATTGTGCGTTGTATTGGGGTTAGTAATATTATATTTTGGATATAGTTATAGAATTAAACAAGCTACAAATCCAATATCAATTCCATATGCAAAAGTGGAAATACAGCCCAGAACATTAATAACTGAGGATATGGTTGGACTAATGGATGTTCCTAAAACTATGATTAATAGTGCTACTATAAGAAGTGTTAAAGATATTGTAGGCAAATATGCAAATTATAATACTATGATTCCTCAGGGAAGTGTATTTTATAATAGTACTGTTGTGTCATGGTCTGAAATGCCAGATTCAGCGTTTGCTGATATACCTGATGGATACACTGTAGTGTCTTTATCGGTTAACACTGAGACTACATACGGAAATTCAATTTTTCCGGGTAATTATATTGATTTATATTATGCAGCGACTGATAGTACCGGAAAACTACTATTAGGAAAATTAATTGAAAGTATTGAAGTACTTGCGGTGAAAGACGCAAATGGTAAACATGTGTTTGAAAACAGCAGTAATTTAACTGCACCATCAGCATTGATATTTGCTGTACCGGAAAAGTTACATTTACTATTAAGAAAAGCATCATATTTATCAGGACAAATAATACCAGTTCCAAGAAACGCTAGTTATACAGCTGAGGCAGGGTCAACTGTTGTTAGTAGTGAATATATAGAAAATTTTATATTATCACAAACTGTGGTAATACCTGATGAACAATTACCAGTAATAGAGAGTTCAACGACTACTACAGAATAAAAAATAAAAAAGGGGAAATATATGAATAAATCGGACACAATTTTTTCTCAGATAGATTTTGGACCATTAAAAACATTTATTGAAGATGATGATATAACTGATATTTCAATTACTAATGGTTCTCGTGTATTTTTAAAAAGTTTAACTAAAGGCGTTAGCCCAGTGGAAGTTCCGGGAGTAGATAATGCATTAATGGAAAAACTTGCTTTTCAATGCTCAAATGTTGTTGGAAGATCATTTAATATGGCGAATCCATTTCTTGATGCTGAAAGTGCAGAACTTCGTTTAAATTTTATACATGAATCTATTGCTACAAATGGAATAGCGTGTGTTATAAGAAAAACCCCTGCTAAAATAAGATTAAATAAAGAGAAATTATTAAATGAAAATTATGTTTCATTACAAATACATGAATTTCTATTTAAATGTGTTGAAGGACATTGTAATATTATAGTAAGCGGTGAAACCGGATCTGGTAAAACAGAACTTGTTAAATACTTGGCAAGTCATACAAGAGATAATGAAAAATTAATAACAATTGAAGATACACTTGAACTTCATTTAGATAGAATATTTCCACATAGAGATATAGTTGCGATGAAAACAAATAATATTGCAAGTTATACAGACGTACTTGTAACTTGTATGAGACAGAATCCTAGATGGATATTATTATCTGAGGTTAGAAGTGCAGAAGCAGTAATGGCTGTAAGAAACTCAATATCTTCTGGTCATAATATAATTTCTACTATACACTCAGATAAAGCATCTTCAATACCAATGAGAATGTATTCATTACTTGAAAGTAATTTAGATATCGAACAATTTTTAAAAAGTATACATAGATATGTTCAGATTGGAATTCATGTAAAAGGATATATGTCTAAAGAATATGCAAGATTTCAAAGAGAGATAGTTGAAGTTGTTGAATTTTATGTAACCGAAAATAACGAGGCAAAAGCAAATGTACTTTATAAAAAATATTTAGATGGAAAAGAAGTATATAATAATCCAACAAAACACTTGCTTGAATATTTGTCAATTCAGGGAGTAGAGTTGCCAGCAGATGTATTTATAAAAGAAGGAGAAGGACTTGTTTCTAGTCCCAAAGAAGAGATAGAAATAATAGAATAATGTAAATAAGAAAGAGAGGTGTATTAATGTATTTAGAATTTATAATAATGTCATTATTAATTATATTTGTTATTGTATATAGAAAAAATACAGGTGACAATGTATATAGATTTATAATGAAAAATGTTTCAGATACATATGAGAAATATGCACCATACTCTTTTAAAATGGTTAGACAAAAAACAAAAGAATTGGGTCAAGAATATACAATAAAGCAATATACAATTCAAATTGTACTTTTTGCTGGATTTGCAGGAGTCGTAGGTTACTTATATTTTTATAGTTTGATATGGGCAATTGTATATGCCTTAATTGCAGTATTATTTATTCCTTATTTGGCTTTTTTAAGGTGTAAAAGAATATATAGTGAATACATATTCGAACAAATTCAAATATATACAACTAACGTTATAATGGAATTTAATACAACTAAATCATTTGTTAAATCACTCGAAGGAGTTGTAGAATCCGGAGTACTTGAAGATCCTGTACTTTCTGATGTAAAAGAAATGATAGCGCTTAGTTATTCTAGTGGATCAATTGAAGAATCATTGAATTATATGAATAGTAAATATAATTTTTATGTAGTAAAAAATATGCATCAATTATTTTTACAAATAACACAAGAAGGATCAAAAGATTCTGGCGAAGCACTTGAAAATATGCTTCAAGATATAGATTTGCTTGTTGAAAATGTATATAGAGATAGAATGGATAGAAATACTTTCTATAAGCAATTTGTTACTTTCGGTGTTGCGTTATATTTATTAATTATGTTGTTACAAGTATTACTTACAAAGGAAACATATGCAGAAATCATTACATTATGGTATGTCCAGATTATGTTGCATGGAATAGTTATAGTGAATTCATTGTTTTTACTAAATGGTGTAAAATATTACAATGAGAATGTGGGTGCTGAATAATGGAAATATTAGCTATTGGTATATTGGTATTTGCTGCGTTTAGTTATTCTGGTGTTATAAGTTTTAATACATTTATAAAAGATAATGAAAAAATGTGGTTAAAACTAAAAGAAGATGATTATGATTTTCTTGTGGCTGCAAAATATGGAGAAAGTGCAGATCCAAATGTATTATTTGTAAAAAGAGTGAAAAATGGTATATTAATTATGGCAATACTTTTCTTTATGTTTATTACCAATATAAATTTTTTAAACGTATTATTTGCAATAGTAGGCGGGTATTTAGTGTTTAAAAGTGGTTATACTAATGTTAAAGGCTTTTATAAAAAGCATTTGCATGATATAGATTTATTGTTGCCGTATTATTTAAAAAGCTTAGAAATTTTAATACAACACTATACTGTACCAGTTGCGATTACTAAATCAGTAAAAGATGCACCGGATATGTTTAAACCAGGATTAAAAGAATTAATATCAAGTATAGATGCAGGAGATTCTTCAATAGATCCTTATATGGATTTTGCTAAAAAGTATCCAGTAAGAGATTCAATGAGAATGATGAGACTATTATATAGATTAGGACTTGGTAATCAAGAAAGAAAAGAAGAACAACTAATAGTATTTTCTAAAACAATTTCTACATTACAAGCTAAATCTAGAGAAACAAAATATAAAGAGAGATTAGATACAATGGAAAAGAAAACATTATTGATGCTTTCTACCATTGGAGTAGGAGTAATGATAATATTACTACTATCAATATTAAGAACATTTACATTTTAATTTTAAAAAAATATAATTATTGTTGATTATAATAAGAAAAATAAGTATAATAAAAATATAGAAAAAGGAGGAATTATGAAAGAAGCGACAGGAGAATTGAGTACAACAGTACTTACAATTATTGCAATATCCGCAGTAGCAGCATTATTCTATGCGTTTGTTTGGCCTATGATACAGCGAACAATAGCAAACAGAACATGTCAAATGTATGGAACGGATTATAAAGCAGAAAAAACAGACAAGGATGTAGATGAGTATACTAGCAAATGGAAATGCTGTAATAGTTCAAATACTTGTTTTCAAGTTGACGAAGAATAATAAATTGAATGAGGTAGCATTGGTATGAGAGAGGCAATTGGTGGCAGTTGGTTACTTGGTTTTGTGGTACTTTTTATAGTACTCTTTTCGGGTTATTTAGCTGTTTCTATCAATTACACTAAAGCTTTTAAAGTAAAAAACGAAATACTAGATATAATAGAAGAATGTGAAGGTTACACAACTTCACCTGATCAGAACTGGAAGACTTTGTCTAATAGTGAACTCGAAGCAAAAGATGATGCACGATCACGTTCATTAGCAGTTATTAAATCAATGGGATATTATACTGAGGATTCTGACACTTGCAATGATAAACAAGGGGAATATCAGTATGGTGGATATTGTGTTAATCATATTTGTACTAAAAGAGGTAATTATTATAGAGTAACTACTTTTATAAAGTTTGAAATACCATTTCTTGATTTAAATATAAAAATACCAATTACTGGAGAAACCCCAATTATATATTACGATAATGGGGCATGTTTATAGAGGAGGACTAGAATGAATGTTATAGTAACAAATAAATATAAAGAAATGTTAATGAGCCTAGACATTGAAGTTATAAAGTCTATGGATGGAGTATTTGAAGTTGATCAAATAATAGATTCTTTTCAAAATTTTTATTTTGATAAAATGATTTTGGATATAACTGCAATAAAAGATTATGAAAATTTAGATAATTTGCAGAAACTTTCTATGAGTTTTGATATGGAAAAGATAATTTTATTACTTGAGGATACTCCATTAAGTAATTCAAAAGGATATTTATCTAAATTAATATCAATGGGAATATATAATTTTACTAGAAATTTAGAAGGAATAAATTATTTATTAGTACATTCTAATACTTACAAAGATGTTGTAAATATACATGATTTAGCAGATGATGATGTAGATGAGAATGGTAATCCAATAAAACCAGGTACTACTATTGCAGAATATATAGAAGCACAAAGATTAAAAGTAATAGGTATTAAAAATGTAACTGAACATGCTGGTGCTACATCATTAACTTACATATTAAAAAAACATTTAGAATCTAATTATAAAGTAGTGGCAGTTGAAGTTGATAAAAGAGAGTTTATATATTTTAATGATGATGCTCTTGTTAGTACTACAAAAGCAGATCTTCCCAAAGAATTTATGAAATATAATAATTATGAAGTAATGCTTGTAGATTTAAATGATTACGATGATTTAGATGTATGTACAGAAGTTTTGTATTTAGTAGAACCAAGTATGTTAAAACTCAATAAATTAATAAAAAGAAATAGAAATACATTTAGTGATTTAAAAGATAAAAAAATAGTATTAAATAGATGTGGTTTAACTGAAACTGATGTAGCAGAATTTGAATACGAAGCAAAAGCAAATGTGTTCTATAAATTACCATTTATAGATGAAAGAAAGAAAAATAATGTAGAGGTTAATAAATTATTAGTAAAACTTGGATTTATTAAACAAAATCCAGAAGAAATGTTGGAAGCAAATAAAAAGAATATATTAGGAATGTTTAAATTTTAATGTAAAAGGATTTATTTTTATTGACAACACAAAAAAAATTTATTAAAATTAAAATATAGAAAAAGGAGAAAGAAGTAATATGATGAATTTATTTTATATGATGGATGATGTATTGTGCGGCTCTGAATTAAAAGCTATAGCAGGTATTGCTGGGTACGTTATTTTAGCAATTAAGATAGCAGCCCCTATTATATTAATTATTGTAGGAATGTTTGATTTAACTAAAGCAGCTACTTCAAAGGATGAAAATGCTATTAAAGCGGCCCAAACAGCTTTGATTAAAAAAGCAGTATCTGGACTTGCCGTATTCTTTGTATTAGTAATTGTGTCATTATTAATGAGAATTATTGGAAGTAATGAATGGAAAGAATGCGCTGCACAATGTTTGACAAAACCTTCAGATTGCAAAGTAAGTGATGCTTTAGATTGGGATTAAAAATAAAACAAATTAACGATTAATATCGTTTTTTTTATGGCATAAATATTTTAAAAAGTACTTTTAATTTAAAATAATATTTGCTATAATTGATTTAGTTAATAAATAAAGGATGTATAAATGAAAAAAAATATTAAAATAGTTTTATTAGTTACTTTTGGCTTTATAGCTACGTTTTTTGGCTTTAATGAAATAAAAGCTTTACAAAATTGTGCTGATAATGTTTCTACTAAAACCCTTAAATTTAAATGCCAGTATAAAATTTCTTTTGAAGAAACTTCTACAAGCCAAATTGTGGCCTACGAGCTCGGAATTTATAGTGACAATCTGAGATTTTCTGCATCTGGAAATATCGTGAATGGGCTAAATATTAGTCATTTTACCGGTTCTGATGGTTACACCTGCCCTAGTGCTAATGATTTGGCAGTAACAAAATCTGGAAACAATTATAAGCTTATATTTTATGATGGACTAGATATTTCTGATTCCGGAAATATTTCTTCATGTTCTGAAGATGGTATGTGGTTTGATTGCGTTTATAATGTAAATGCTTTATTTCCTGGAGGAAACATAAGAATTACGGGCTGGAATGATGGCAGAAGTCAGCCAAGTGGGTATAGCCTTTACTCAACTAATAGTGGAATATGTTCAACATATTTAAAAATTAATCAAGTGATGGCGTTTAAAGCAAATACTCCAGGGTACTATGGCTTGGTTTGGGGATCTACCATGAGTAATTGCTATATCAGTTACGGAATGACTAATCAGAATGATTTTGTTTGTCCTAGTTCTCTCACTGTAATAAAACCCGACTGGACGAGTCTTGCAGGAACAGATTATTATTTTGCAAACACATGCACTGTATCAAATGAAAATAGGTGTTTACAAGTTCCACTGATAAATTCATCATCTTGCGTAGATATTGATGGTGATTCAACAATAGATTTTCTTTCTAATAATTCTTGTGTTTCTTCTTCCGAAGAAGAAATGGAATCTTTTGAGTGCGAAACTGGATATAAAAATGATGCTGGATATCAAATTAACATTAAGGGAATAAGGCCCAAAGTAAATTGGCAAGATCTTGTTTTGTCAGATATAATATATTCCTTTGAAGGCTTTGATCCTGATAATAATGTTTTACCCGTTAGTAATTTTACCTCTGGATTTAGTAATGTTGTTCTTCAAACTGGATGTCCCAAAAATTTATGCTTTGAATATATGGGTGGGGTACTGAAAATTACCGGCGATCAAAATACTTGCCCAGAAATGGGTAGTGGAGATCCGGGACTCGATCCGGGAAACATTGATTTGACTCCCTCTGATGACATAAATGCTAGTTTTACGGGATCAAAAAAATGTATTGAAGCGTTAGGACAAAATACTGTAGATTTTTTAAAAAAATTATATAAAGCATTGGAAATAATTTCTCCAATAGTGGTTATAGCCCTAAGCATGGTTGACTTTACAAGAGGAATTGCAGATGGCACGAGAGATCAAGATTTAGTAAAAAAAGCAGTAAAGAAACTAATATCTCGAGGAGTTGTATTAATATTTTTATATTTATTACCCGGCCTAATAAAATTAATTGGGTCAATTATGAATTTAGATGTTAGTTGCTTAATATAAATGTTTAGAAAGGAGTTGATTTAATATGTGGATGCAGATTCCGTTAATACTTGGGGGTATGTTACTTGACGCAATAGTATTTAGTTTCCTAGAATATTGTTATCATTTGTTTTTACTAATGAGTACCTTCACAATTTCTACGCTGGATGCTTTAGTAAAAGGATTCGGCGGAACCGTGAGAAACTTATTTACTATTATCATGCTCTTTAGAATAGCAATAGAGTTAATAAGATATTTAATAGATCCAGATAAATTTCAAGATTCAACGGTTGGCGGAGCTGCTTTGGTTAAAAAAATTGGTATATCATTAGTTCTTTTAGTTTGTTCCGGTTTTATTTTTAATTTAGCTAATGACTTACAATTATTACTTATTGGAAATCCTAATAACGCTCCTACTCATTATATAAGCGTGACAAGTTCGGATGTTGGTATTTTAGAAAGAGTTACTATTGGTAATGATTCTTCCATCAGCAATTTTGGCAGAAGACTAGCAAGTACAATTTTAGAATGTTTTTTATATAAACAAGACGGTTTTACTCCCATAAAATGGAGCGCATCTACTGGAGTGGGAGAAGGAAAAGTATTAAGCGAAATTTGGAATGGTAGTGCTTCTTTTTGGGCTATATTTGCGTTAGTACCTCTTGCTTCTTTATGTGGATGGGTTTCAGGAAGTGTTGCATACACCCCAATTATATCAACAATTATAGGCATTTATATATCTTTTATGTTAGTTAAATTTACTGTCGCGGTAGCAGTAAGAAGCTTGAAATTAGCGGTATTGCAAATTGTTTTTCCTATACCCGTAATATCAAATATGATGCCGGGTAAGAGCGATTTATTGTCGAGATATACTAAGTTATATGTGCAAACTTTTCTTGAATTAATTTTAAGAGTCTTATCTTTATACATAGGAGTGGGCTTAATTGGATCTTTGTCAGATTTGGAAACTTGGCTTCCAGTTGAAAATGTTAGCGGATTTACAACATGGTTAACAAAAGTGTTCTTTATTATAGCGGTATTCCAATTTATAAAAATATTACCAGAATTTATAAATAAGTTATTTGGTAGTAATATGGATACATCTAAAAAAGGTGGATTTGGAGCTTTTATGGGTGGACTTGGAGGAGCGGTTATTGGAACAACTGGAGGAGCAATTGTTGCTAAAAAAGCTGGACTTAGTGGTGGCGCTGCAGCTTGGCAAGCACTTCGTGGAGGTTTCTCAGGTATGAATAATGGAAGAAATTCACAAGACTTAATGGGTTTTGTAAGTGCTCAAGCCCAAAATTTAACTGGTGCACGTGATAGGGCACAAGCAGTAGCTGGAGGTACTAGAAATTGGGCAAATACAACCGGTGAAGCACAAACGATTCAAAGACAACAAGAAGTCGTTAATAAGGCTAGCGGACTTAGAGATAATATCACTAGTGCTTTGGAAACGGGTTTTGTAAATGAAAATGGTACTTTTAGTGAATATGCAGCTCGAAACGGCAAAGTCGTATCCCCAATACTAGGAGCTAATGGAGCTCCACTGTCTCGAGAAAAAAGTAAAAGTGAATTGCAAACCGAATATTCTAATTTAAGGACTAAATATGTTACTACTGCAATGTCCAGTAGTGGAACTAATCAAAAAGTAAATACTGCAAAAGCCGAATACAATTCTTATGTTGGTGCTCAAGCAACTGAATATGGTTTTAGTCAAATAAATAATCAAACTGATTATGACAATTCTTCAGCAAATCTTGCTCAGGCGAAAAAAGTTGCAAGCACTACTGTAATAAAAAACAAATCAAAATGAAAATAGGCAATGTATAAGGAGGAAAAATGAATAATCAATATTTAATACCTGCGAATAGTAAAAGAAGTCAATTGATATTTAATTTTTTTAGACCGGTTGACTTAATAGTGTTTGCTACAGGTGCGTTTATTAGTTTAATGCTTTTATTAATAATACCGAGTCAAACATTAAAAATGACAGTAGTGAAATTGCTACCATTAATGATAAGTTTGTTTTTAGTAGCACCTATACCGAATTATCAAAATGTAATGGTGTTTTTAAGGGAGTTAATATTATTCTATATGAACAGAAGAATATATTTATGGAAAGGTTGGTGTATATTAGATGAATCCAAAGAAGAAAAAGAATGAAAAGCAAGTAGCGCAAGCTAAAAAATTTGCAGAAGATTGGTTACCAATAAAAGGAATAGTAAATGGTGCGATTATATTAGAAAATGGAATGCATGTTACTGGGGTTAAAATAAGACCTAAAAACATATTTATTTTGGATATGGAATCTCAAAATAATGTAATTTATAATATGAGAAATCTTTATAATACTATAGATTATGAATTTTGGTTATTAATTACTGATAGACCGGTAGATATAGATGTATATTTATCTGCTTTACAATTAAGATATAATTCTGTATTACAAAATCCAGCTATTAGAAAAATGATATTGGAAGATATAAATAAAGCAAACTTATTTATGAGTAAAGAAGTAAATGTAACTGATACAGAATATTTTCTCTTATTTAGAGATAAAAGACCTGAAATTATTCAAAAGAGAATTCAAAGTTTAATTTCGAATTTAGCATCATCTGGTCTTACTGCGACACAAACTAGTAATGAGGATTTAAGGGTATTGTTAGATGGTTTCTTAAATGGTGGAGAAACTATAGAAATGAAGGCGGTGATGGGAGCATGAGTATAAATATTAAAAGCCAAATAGCAGCTAAAGGAATGGAATTTAGACCCGGAGACATGGTTATTAGCGATAAATATATTACAATATTAACAGTAATAAGTTATCCTAAAATGATTTATCATGGGTATTTAGCGTCTTTATCTCAGCTCGGAGGAGTAAAAGTAGCAATTAAGCATATACCGATTCATTTTTCTATGTTATCTAAAATGTTAAACAAAGAAATAGCAGATATGAAAATGCGTTATCAAAATGAGCATGATAATACAATTAAGGAAAAAATAAGACAAGATTATGAAAGTTTAGAAGGATTTATTTCTATGCTTGCAGCAACTCAAGCTAGAATTTTTGATTTTCAAATGCACATAATTATTAGTGCTGATTCTGAAGAAGAATTAAATAATAAAAAAGTAAAAGTAAAAAACTATATAGATGCGATGGGAATAAAAGGCGTAACTTTAAGATTTGAACAAGAAAAAATATTAAAAAGTGTTTTGCCTTTATTTCCTAAAAGTGACATTGAAGAAAGAATTGGAACACCAATTCCATCGGTTACTATTGCGGCAATGTATCCTTTTACGTTTGATAGTATAAAAGATCCTGGTCTTGCGTGCTTGTTAGGAGTTGATTATTCAGGTGGAGTAATATTATTTAATCAATTTTTATAAAGAAAGAATATAACAGAAATAATGCTAACTTAATTATTCTTGGAACATCTGGTTCTGGAAAATCTACTGCTGCAAAATTATTGTTAAGAACTAATATTAGAAATGGTAATAAAATAGTGGCAATTGATCCAGAAGGTGAACTTGAAGATATGACCAGATTATATGGTGGAGATTTTATTGATTTGGGTCGTGGCGGAGATTTTGGTATGATTAATCCGCTTGAAGTAATAATGGATGCTGATGAAACTGAAATTGCTTCTGGTTCTGGATATGCAATACTCACAAGATCTCTTCAATCATTAAAAGCGTTCATGAAATATTATTCTCCAGATATAGAAGAAGATGTATTAACTTTATTTAGTGAAGTAGTTCAAGAAACTTATGCAAGATATAAAATAACTCCAGAATCTGATTTTACTAAGTTTAAATCTGAAGATTTTCCTACGTTTGATGATGTTTATGCGACTATTAAAGGTAGATTACTTTCAATGACAGAAAAAACACACGAAAGAGATATAATGGAAAGACTTGAATTGAAGATTCGTCCATTAACAAAGGAATTACGTTATTACTTTACAGGACATACAACTCTTCAAATAGATACTGATTTTATAGTATTTAATATAAGAGAAGTTATGAATGCAGATAGTAATATTAAAAATGCATTATTCTTCAATATATTGAAATTTGCTTGGGGTTTAACTCTTGATAAAAGTATTAATACAATACTTATGGTAGATGAAGCTCACGTATTACTTGCTGATCAAAATACTTTAGGAGCTGAATTCTTAGCGTTGATTCAAAGAAGAAGTAGAAAATATAATACTGGTACAATAATAATAACTCAACAACCAACTGACTTTGCTGCGCCTAATGTAATTGTTCATGGTAAAGCTATATTTGATAATGCTTCATATTATTTGGCAATGGGACTTAAAAAGCAAGCAGTTGCTGATTTAAGTAGATTAATAGACTTAAATGATCAAGAAATTGAATTTATAAAAAGGTGTAATCAAGGTCAAGCATTGTTTGTATGTGGAACTAGAAGAATGCAAATAAACATTATTGCCACTCAACAAGAATTAGATTCCTTCGGTAGTGGTGGAGGTTTATAAAATAGGAGGTTTTAATGGACGATTATAATAACTATAATGGTATTGATGATAATTCTAATCGTCAACCCGATGTTTTGGATACTATTCAAAATATTGGTGATATAGCAGACAAAATAAATTCAAGAAAAAACGATTCTAAAGATGTAGATAAAATAAATTCATCATTAGATGAATCAAAAAATTATAACAAACCAGAAAATCGTCAAACTTCTGATAAAGGTTCTGGTTTAAGTACTGATAAAGCACCATCTAACGGTGTTTCTTCTGGTGCTACTGAGAATGCTGCAAAAACTGGAGCGGACGTTTCAAGTGCTTCAAGTACAGCGGCTAGTGGGGCAGGAACAACAGCTGCTGAGGGAGCTAGTACTGCTGCTGGGGCCGGTGCTGAAGCTGCTACAGCGGGAGCTAGTGTTGAGGCAGCAACTGCAGGTGCTGCGGCAGAGGGAGCAGCTACAGCCGGAGGAGCAGGAGCAACAGCCGCTGGAACTGCTGCTACTGGAGCCGGTGGAATAGCCGCGGGAGCTGTTTTATTTTGGGCGGCATTAGGATTGTTAATTATATTTTTCTTGTTTATGGCAATCGCAGGTGCATTTTTACCTGTTGATACTTATTCTACTGCATATGGTGTTGAACCTTCTACATTAATGGAAGAAGAATATTACAATATGGATATATCAACTTTAGCCGAAGAAGTAAGCGATTCTAAAGTTTGCGAAGGTCAAAATATTTTTGATAAGTTTGCTAATTGGATAAAAGATCTTTTTGCTGATGATATAGAAGATTATTGTCAATTTGTTAGAATTGTAACGAGAAAAGCTAAAAAAGCAAAAGAAGAAACCGGGGTAGATGTTAGACGTGGTTTAATCATATCTTCTATACTACAAGCATATACTTATGTGCCTGATGAGGAAGTATTTCAATTATTATATCCAGATGCTCCTTGGGTAGATTATTATTTAGAAGAGGGAGAAGAACCTTTTGAAAAAAGAGTTGATACTATTGAGCCAACGTTAGTATTAAATAATATTTTAAGTACAAATAAAGAATCTGACTATTTATTAGGTTCTACAGGTGGAAGTGGTAGTGGTGGAACGATTGATGTTTCGTATAGTGTGTTAAAACCAGAAGATATTGATTTAATGATTGAATATCAAATAAGAGAAATGTTATATTTATCGTTTGATTGGGGTGTAGTTACTACAAAGGCTACGGGTGAAAGTACAAGAACATGTGAAAATACATATATTAATTATTGGGGTTGTTTACCAACAACTAATTCAGAATATACTTTTGATATAAATAAATATTATTTATTTTTAAGATATGGTTGGAATAGCACAAAAGCATATGCTAAGGGAGTGGATCCAATAACTAAATTTGATAGTACGTATTTTAAATATGATTATGATTCTTTTGATGTAGCTGGGTATACAGAATTGGGTGATGGTAATAATTTAAAAAAATATTATAATGAAGTTGGCGAAGGATACGAATTTGATTATATGTTAAATAAAGCATTTGATTCTTCTTTATTTTATTGTGCTACCAATGGAGAGGGGGAACAGCCTCCAATAGGAGATAGCACAGGTGAGTGCGTGGTTGATAATAAAGTGGAAGGAGAAGATGACACAAAAGCCAATTGGGTAAGTAAAGTGGACTGCGACGGATTGAGCTGGGAATGTGCTGGCGCATACTTTACAAATAAGTTATATGATTATAGAGAAAGAAGAGATACTACTTTATATACTAGTGTTTATGCGGATTTCCAAAGTGCCGCAGCATTTGTAAACCCGGTATACGAAAAAAAATTATTTTCATATATCGGAGATTTGGATGATAATCCTATTTCTAATGTAGACTGTGAAGAAACCAGCAATGGATTTTGTAAAGAGAAAAAAGTGGAATTTTCATACTTAGAAGGATATATTTTTAATAAAGCACCTTTGTATCATTCAGCTATGGAAGCAGATTATTCTACATTTAATCCACGTCCAACTAATGAATATAAATATGAAGAGGGAAAAACCGAACATGGTTTAGAGCACATAATTTATTTAATAGAAGATGAATATCCTGAGATGGAAAAACTTTTAGGTGGAACTGCTAATTCTATAGATGAAGATGATCCTGGTAATGGTGGAGGAATTGTTGATCCTGGAGAATATACCGATGAATTAAATTCGGATTTTAATAATTTGGTAGTAGAAATAGCTATAAAATATGTTAATTTAAAAGCGTCAATTGGAGATTGTAGTGATTTTGTATCTAAGGTATTGAACGAAGCATATCAACAAATGAATTTAAATATGTCTGTTTCTGACTCTTCTCCATCTATTTATAATTCGACCAAAAGCAGAAGCGTAAGTGCTGAAAATTTAATGCCGGGAGATTTGGTTTTTTGGTATAGTAATAGTGCGGGCAGAATACATCATGTTGCCATATATATTGGTAATGGTCAAATTATAGAAACAAATACTACATCTTCTGCTAGAGTTAGTGGTTCAAGGAGTATACCAGCAATTACATCTTTGTGGTGCAATCGTTCTCAAAGTTGCACAAATTGGAGTGTTGTAGGATATACGAGAGGATATTAGAAATGAAAATAAAAAAAATTATTTTATTATTAATTATTACAACATTCACAACATCGTGCGGAGTTACATATGAGTTAAAGATTAAAAACGAGAATGAAATTACTGAAAATGTATCAATAATTACTGATTATAGAGATAAAGATATTATTAACATTTTAAATGAGGAAAACATAGTATATACAAAAGAGAAACTTGAAGATGGAAGTGTTAAACTAGCTTATACGGTTGTATATTCAAGCATTGAAGAGTGGACAAAAAAAACATTAATCATTAATTATTATAATATTAAATATAAAAATCTGAATGGTAAAGTAAGTTTGGTAGCCACTCCAAAAGATTCTATTAATTTGCTTTTAAATGGTGATGATTATTATGTATCAGAATTAGATGAAATAGTACTAATTATTATCACTCCATATTTGGTGTTAGAAAACAACACATTAGACAGCAGTGGTCAAGAATATACTTGGAAAATTGCATCTGAAAATTCAAAAGATCCTATTATTTTTACTTTTAATAAGAATATTAAGCCGAGTGTTTTGAAATGTTTTATAATAAGTATTATTTTAATTACTGTGGTAGTTTGTGTATTCCTTCTATATAAAAAATCAAAGAAAAATAATTCAATTTAAATTGTAAAAAAATATATAGTATTATATAATAAATGTGTGAGGTGACTTATGAAGTTAAAGTTTAGAGCTGATAAAAAGGATGTAGTAGCCTTTTTAGTATATTGTGTATTTTTATTATATTTAGTAGCGTTTGCGGTTTTAAATTTAAATTCTTTTGCAACTACTGGGTATTTTTATGGATTGAGTCCTTGGGAAGCGTTTGGTCCTGAATTTTTTGGTTCTACAATTATATTTTATATTTTGGCTGTTGTAGCATCTTTGCTTGCAACATCATCTCATTTCTTTGAAAGAGAATCTGGTATTGGTTTTGTTTTTGGAAAAAAGCCTGAAACTGGATATGCAAAATGGATGACAGATAAGGAAATGAAAAAGAAACCAGGTATAAAAGAAATAAAAATAGATGATGAGACATTGGATGCGGCTGGAATTCCGATAATAAATAATGGTAAAAAAGCATGGGTTGATGATTCTGAAAATCATACTTTGATTATTGGAGCTTCTGGTTCTGGTAAAAGTGAATGCGCTATTAAACCCATGGTTAAGTTTTTAATACGTCATAATGAAAGTATGATAATAACTGACCCTAAAGGAGAATTATATAAAGATTCTGCCGAAGAGATGAAAGCAAGAGGATATAAGATAATAGTTCTTAACTTTCGTGATCCATTAAAAGGAAATACATGGAATCCATTTTCTTATCCATATAGACTTTACAAAGAGGGAAAAACTGACAAAGCTAAAGAATTACTTAGTGATTTAGGTATTAATATTATCGTAGATGCTAAAAGCAATGGAGATCCATTTTGGCAACAAGCATCAGCTGATTATTTTACCGGTCTTTCTTTAGGATTGTTTGAAGATGCTCCTGAGTCACAAGTAAATATTAATAGTATAAATTTAATGAGTACTATTGGTGAAGATAAATTAATAGGCAATAGAAATTATTTGCAAGAGTATTTTACAGCAAAAGGAGAATTATCTGCCTCTTATATTGCTGCTTCTGCGATATTGAATACTGCTGAAGTTACTAAACAAGGTGTATTGTCAACATTTAAAACTAAAATTAGAATATTTTCATCAAACGATACTTTAAGTGAAATGCTTTCAAAAAGTGATTTTGATTTAAGGGATATTGGTAAGGAAAAAACTGCAGTATTTTTAATGGTGCACGATGAAAAAACCACTTATCATGCTCTTTGTACAATATTCGTAAAACAATGCTATGAAAGTTTAATTGATGTTGCTCAAAGCAATGAAAATTTAAAGTTAAAAAATAGAACAAATTTTGTTCTTGATGAGTTTGCAAACTTTCCAGCACTTAAAGATGTTGATAGTATGATAACTGCCGCACGTAGTCGTAACATTAGATTTACTTTTGTTATACAAAACTTTGCTCAACTTGATAATACCTATGGAGAACATATAGCAGAAACTATAAAAGGTAACTGTGGTAATATATATTATTTGATAACTACAGAATTAAAGGCTCTTGAAACTATGAGCAAGTTGTGCGGAGACGTCAAACCGCCTAAGGCAAAAGAAGGGCAACCGCAAGAACCTATTAGGCCTTTAGTAAGTGTAAGTGACTTACAAACTATGAAAAAATTTGATGTTTTAGTAAAAAGATTTATGTGTCAACCATTTAAAACTTCTCAAGCAACCAATTTTAATATTATAAAAAATAATGGTTGGGGTCACGATTATGGACTAGCAACTCTTGAAGAAAGAACGCCGGGGTCTGTTGATGTATTTAATATAAAAGATTTTGTTAATAACAAGCGTAAAGAACAAGGACTTCCTGATATACCTCAAGGTGGAGGAAGACCAGCAGGAATGATGACAGGATTTAATCCATTTGCTCAATTTAATGTAAATCCAAATCCAAATGTCGCATTGCCTGAGAATAAAACAAATAATAGTGTAAATCCGATGAATGTGGCCGATATGGACGATTTTGTGAAAAAGCTTGATGAAAAGATTGCTGAGCTTGAAGCGGAAGAAGAAGCAGAAAAGAATGCGAAGAAAGATACAGAATCAAAGGAAAAACATGATGATGTTCAAACTATAAATTCAGAAAAAGTAAAAATTGAGGTTCCGCAAAAAGAAGAAATTCCAAAAGAAATGCCTAAGGAAACCGAACAAAAGGAAAAAATAGAAAAGCCAAAGATAAATGTAGATGTGGATAGTATAATAGTAGATAACAATGTAAATGATGATGACTTCTTTGATGACTTCTTTGATGATAATTAAACTTAGAAATTCTAAGTTTTTTTAGTGAGTTATTATTATTGATTTGTTTTTTATTTCATACAATATTAAGAGGTGACTAAATTGTGAATACAATGATAATTGATTTAAGTCCAAAGAAAATATATAATCCTTATTTACATATGAATAGTAAAAATATTCCTTATGATGATTTAATATCCAATTACAAAAAATATTTAAATAAAAACACTATTTATTATTTATATTGTGAAAAAGGGATGTTAAGTAGACGAGCTCAAGCTATATTAAGTTATTTTGGATATTCCGTTTTTGTACTCGATAAATAGAAATATTTATAGTATAATGTAATAGGAGAAAAATATGCAGAAATTAATGGAACTTATAATTAACGTTGTAAATAGCACTGGAGTGTATGGACCATTACTTGCGTGTTTTTTAATTGTAATTGAATCGATTATACCTGTTCTTCCTCTTGCAGTTTTTATCACATTTAATTTTATCTACTTTGGGAACTTGCTGGGATTTATATTATCGTGGATATTCGCAGTAATCGGATGTCTGCTTAGTTTTTATTTATTTAGAAAAGGAATATCTGGGTGGTTTAATAAACTTATACAGAACAAAGATAGACTTAATAATTTAATGAATAAATTTAATAATATTAGCTTGACGGGATTAACAGTATTAATTGCCTTACCATTTACACCCGCATTTTTAATAAACATTGCCGCCGGTTTATCAAATATGGAATTTAAAAAATACTTGCTAGGATTATTAATAGGTAAATTAGGACTTGTTTATTTTTGGGGGTATATCGGAACAAGTTTACTTGAAAGTTTAGAAAATCCAATAATATTAGTTAAAATAGTGATAATTTTAATAATAGAATATTTAATTTCATTAATTGTAAAGAAGTTATTAAAAATATAGGAGGAATATATGGAGTATGTAATAATAGGAATTTTAATATTAATAGTTATTTTATTAATAATTTTATTAATAAAGGATAAAAATAAAGGTATAATAGATAGAATAGGAAAAAATGAGGTGGCTTTTACTAAAGAAATCGGAAGTTTTAAATATGAGTTTTCGGATAAACTTAATAAAGATTTTAATGAACTTAATGATAGAATTGAACATAAACTTAACATGATAAATGATAAAGTAAATGAAAGATTAGAAGTGAATTTTGAGAAAACAAATAAAACTTTTTCAAACGTTTTAGAGCGACTAGCTAAAATAGATGAAGCCCAGAAGAAAATAGATAATTTGAGTACAGATATTGTTTCTCTTGAAACGATATTAACTGATAAAAAAAGTAGAGGTGTTTTTGGAGAAATAAATTTAAATCATATTTTGATTAGTGTCTTTGGAGAAAAAAATGATAAGATATATCGTCTTCAATATCAAATTACTTCTGATGTGAGAGTAGATGCTATTCTTTTTGGACCAGAACCATTAGGTACTATTGCGATAGATTCAAAATTTCCACTTGAGAATTATAGATATTTGACAGAAACTGGAATAAGTACTTTAGAAAAAGAGAAAAGAAATAAATTATTTGAAAGTGATGTAAAAAAACACATAGATGCAATAGCAACAAAATATATAGTTCCGGGGGTAACCTCTAATCAAGCAATTATGTTTTTGCCAGCAGAAGCAATATTTGCGGAAATTAACGCATATCATCCAACCCTTATAAAATATGCATATCAAAAAAAAGTATGGCTAGCTTCTCCTACAACTCTTATGAGTTTACTTACCATTATACAAGCAGTACTTATGGGCCTTGAAAGAGATAAATACACCAGTGTTATTCATGAAGAATTAAATAAGCTTGGTGTTGAATTTGATAAATATAAAGTGAGATGGGACAAATTATCTAAAAACATTGATACAGTAAGTAAGGACGTTAAGGAAATACACACTACTACGGATAAAATATCTAAAAGATTTGATTCAATAAATAATGTTAAAATAGAAAATAAAGAAGAGTTAGAATAAAAAATATTTTAACTTTATTTATTATTGAATTTAGATTATAATTAGTATGGTGATGATATGAAAAAATATTATATTATGGATGGTAATGAGGCGTGCACTACTGCTTCATATTTATTTACAGAAGTTGCTGGTTTATATCCAATAACTCCTGCGACTCCGATGGGTGTGCTTAGTGATAAATGGAGCTCTACGGGTAAAAAGAATTTGTTTAATAGCGTTCCAAAAGTTGTAGAAATGCAAAGTGAAGCAGGGGCTATTGCTTTAGTTCATGGTTCTTTACAAGCAGGTAGTTTAAGTACAACTTTTACTGCTTCTCAAGGATTGCTTTTAATGATACCTTCAATGTATAAAATTGCTGGTGAAATGTTACCATGTGTTATAAATGTCGCAGCTCGTAGTTTATCAACTCATGCTTTATCAATATTTGGAGATCATCAAGATATATATGCAACTCGTAGTACAGGATTTGCACTTCTTTCTAGTGTTAATGTGCAAGATGCTTATTATATGAGTATTATTTCTCACTTGAGTGCAATAGAAGGAAGCATTCCTTTTTTACATTTTTTTGATGGATTTAGAACTTCTCATGAAATAAATAAAATAAATATATTAGATGAAAATATAATATTACCATTAATAAATTTTGATAAAATAAAGGATTTTAAAAATCGTGCACTTAATACTAACAAGAATATAACTCGCGGTACATCACAAACTGAAGATGTATATTTTCAAAATACAGAAGCTAGAAATAAATATTATTTGGATTTACCCGATATTGTAAATAATTATATGAAAAAACTTAATATAATTGCTGACACAGATTACAAACCATTTAATTATTATGGATCTACGTCTGCAACAAATGTAATAGTAGCAATGGGATCTGTAAATGATACAATAAAATTAGTGGTTGATGATTTAAATAAAAATGGTGATAATGTTGGTGCAGTAACAGTACATTTATATAGACCTTTTTCATCTAAATATTTTTTAAATGTTTTGCCAAAGACAGTTGAAAATATAACGGTTTTAGATCGAACTAAAGAAGCGGGAAGCGAAGGCGAGCCATTGTATTTAGATATTAGGAATGTTCTTAAAGATGAAAATATTTGCGTTTTAGGTGGTAGATATGGATTATCTAGTAAGAATACTACACCATCACAAATAAAAAGTGTTTTTGATAATATGAATAAACATAAAAGCAAAAACAATTTCACGATTGGAATTAATGATGATGTAACGAATTTGAGTTTACCAGAATGTGAATATAAAATTGATAGTAAATTTAAAGAGTTAAAAATATATGGCTATGGTTCTGATGGGATGGTTGGAGCATCTAAAAATATATTAAAGATATTGGGAAGTACTGAAGGAAAATTTGTACAGGGATATTTTGAATATGATTCTAAAAAAAGTGGAGGTGTTACGATAAGTCATCTACGTATTAGTGATAAAGTAATAAATGCACCATTTTATATAGAAAATCCCAGTTTGATTGTTTGTACCAAAGATGCTTACTTATATAAATATAATATACTAAAAGGGTTAAAGGATAAAGGAATCTTTTTACTTGACACTAATAAGAATATTGAAGAATTAAATAAAGTAATACCTAATAAGGTAAAACTCGAAATTAAAGAAAAAAATATAAGACTATTTATATGTAATACAGAAGTTCTTAATGAAAAATATTCTCTTCATGGGAAGATAAATAATATTATTCTTACATATATATTGAAAATGCTTGGTAGTAGTGAAGAAGAAAACAAATTACTAATCAATTATATTAAAAATACATATTCTAAAAAGGGAGAAAGCGTAGTAAATGCTAATTTAGATGCTATAAAAGAAGCGTTTAATTATATAGAAGAAATTAATATAGATGAATTTACTGAGATATCTGAAAGCGAAGAACAAGAAAACTTTATATCAAAAATGTTTAAAAGAAATGGTAATGAAATACCAGTATCTGAATTTTTAGATTATAAAGATGGTTCTTATGAAGGCGGAACTTCATCTAGTTACAAAGCTAAAACCACATTGATGGTTCCAAAATGGAATAAAAGTGCTTGTATCAGTTGTAATCAATGTTCATTTGTTTGTCCACATGCGGTTATAAGACCATTTATATTTAAAAAAGAAGAATTAAGTAAGTATGATTTGACATTAGATGATGTGGTACCTTATATGAATAAAGAAGATGAATTCTTTTATATAGGTATTAATGAAGCTAATTGTACTGGGTGTGGTTTGTGTATAAATACATGTCCATCAAAAGAAAAAGCATTAGTATTTGGAAAATATGATGAAAAGTTAAGCATAAAGAATGAAAAAATATTTGAACACACAAATGAATTAGAAATTAATAATAATACAGTAAAAGGCTTAGGATTTATTAAACCCGCATTTGAATACCCTGGGGCTTGTGCTGGATGTGGAGAAACACCATATTTAAAAGCGCTTACTTCGATGTTTAAAGGTCAAATTGTTATTGCGAATGCTACTGGATGTTCTTCTATATATGGGGCGTCTTTACCAAGCACACCGTATAAAATGCCATGGATAAGTTCTTTATTTGAAGATAATGCTGAATTTGGATTGGGTTTATACACTTCATACAATAATATTCGTGAACATATAAAAAATATTATGTATGAAACAAAAGATATTGTTGATAAGGATACAAAGGTAATATATAAAACTTGGCTAGATAATATGGATGATTTTGAGATTACTTCTAAAGTTAAAGAAGAACTTCTTGATAAAGATATACCAAAGGAAATAAAAGATTTAATAGATTATTTGCCATCAAGAAATGTATGGATAGTAGGTGGTGATGGTTGGGCATATGACATCGGATATGGTGGTCTTGATCATGTTTTATCCAGCAATGAAAATATAAAAATATTAGTTCTCGATACCGAAGTATATTCAAATACAGGTGGACAAACGTCAAAATCTACAAAATTTGGTGCTATCGCAGAATTTTCATCAAAAGGAAAGAAAACAAATAAAAAAGATTTGTTTAAAATCGCAATGTGTATACCTAATGTTTATGTAGCGAGTATTTCTTTGGGAGCCAACATGAATCAAACCATAAAAGTTTTTAAAGAAGCTAATGAACATAATGGGCCATCTTTAGTAATAGCCTATTCTCCTTGCATCGAACACGGTATAAAAGGTGGACTTACTAATGCAATAGAGGAACAAAAGCTACTAGTTGAAAGTGGCTACAATATTCTTATGCACTATAATCCGGAAGAAGAAAAACTATATATAGATTCAAAAGAACCAGATTTTTCTAAATATGAAAGTGTGTTTGATAAGGAATTAAGATATAAAAATTTAGAAACTATCAATGATAAAGAATATCAAAAATTGTATGAAGAAAATATAGATAATGCAAAAAAAAGATATGAATACTATAAAAAAATAGAAAACAAGGAAATGTAAAGATACTTTACATTTCTCTTTGTATTAGTAAAACTTTAATATATAATTAAATAGGAGGATGTTGTTATGAAAGAAAGCGAAGAATTAAAAGAAGATTTCATAAAAAAAGCCAACTGGGGAAAGGGATTAAAAGAAGACTTAACTTTAATTGCTAATAATCCTAAAGGAATTCAGGAAAATAAAGATTTTATCAACAAAACGAAAGTTCAAAAACATACGAAAAAAACAGGATTGGTCAGAAAAATAATAATTGGAGCGGTTTGCGTTTCTTTAACTGTTTTAATAGCTTATTCATCAGTAAAGAGTGATTTAAAGGGAAATAAATTTGATCCAAAAGCGGGATTTTCGATTGAAGAAGGAAAAGAAAATCCCACACCAGATGAGGTATGGGAGGAAATGTGGGAAAGAGTCGAAGACACATTTAAAGGAAAGTAAAATGAAATATGAAAAATTAGATGAAATTGAAATAGAAACTGGTAAAAAATATACTATTGTTGATGTATTAAATTTTGAAAGTAAAGAATATTTATTGTTAATAAATTCTGATGAAAATAATAACAATATAGCAATAGTAGAAAAATCAGAAGAAAATGGAGAAACAGTATTACAAAATATTGAATCCGAGGAAGAATTTGAAAAAGTTTCTAATGAATTTTATAAAAATAATAAAGATATAATAAAAAAAGTATTAAACGATTAAATTTAGTACTTTTTTTATAAAATAAAGGATTGTCTCTAATGAGACAATCCGGAAAAAAGAATAAAAAGGGGTTGGCTAGTGTGATACTAGCACCAATTCGCCTAAAAGTGAATTGGTAAGTCTATATACTAAAGGTTTTTACTTGATTTGTCAACTATTTTATTGAAAAAGATTTAAAAAAATTATATACTTATAATAGTAGGAGAATGATATGAATAAAAAAGGATTTACGTTGATTGAATTACTTGCAATTATAGTGGTAATAGGAATAATATTAGCCATTGCAGTACCAAGTATAATAAAGGTAGTAAACAAAAATAACGAAAGAGAATTAGAACTTAAAAAAGAAACTATTCTTTCTGCAGCAGAATTATATGGTCAAGATTATCCTAGTATTTATGATGCAAATTTTAAAGCAACAATAACAGTAAGAGAATTATTAGAAAATGGATACTTAGATGCAGATGTTTCTAATAATACAAAGAACTGTGAAAATGAAGAAAAAGGATGTATTATTAATCCGGTAACAAAAGATAGCATAAATGATGAAATAATATACATAATGAAAAGTACAATGAAAATTCAAGCAATATGGGAAGGAGATTTTCCAAGTATAACGTTTGACAAATTGACTTTCACTTTAAAATATAATGTAGAATCTTCTGAGTTTAAATATCCGGAAGATTATGATTTATTAAAAGGTGTAGAAACCAATATGAATAAAGAAGATATCGTAATAACAAATGAAGGTGTATTAATAAATAGATATGATAAGTTAAGTGTTGGAACTTATAGATTAACATACACTGTATCAGATATTTATGGAAATATTGTAAGTAAGAATAGAATAGTAAATATAGAGTTAGAAAGCAAGAAATTTGATCATCTATGTGCAGATCAAGAATATGTAATACCTGCAAGTGGTACTTATTTAGTGAAAGCATATGGAGCACAAGGTGGGAAAAGCAAAGATTTTACAGTGGCACTTGGAGGAAAAGGTGGATATGTTGAAGCAATATTATATTTAACCAAAGGTGATACTTTAATAATAAATACAGGCGGCCAAGATGGATGCAATGGTGGCGGTGTTTTAACTGATGCAAATCCTGGCGGAGGAGCAACGACAATAAAGTTAAAAGACGGAGATTATTTGATAATTGCAGCAGGAGGGGGAGGAGGAGGACTGGAAGATACAGTGGATTATATTGGTGGCTCTGGAGGTGAAGGCGATTCTAAAGGCGGAAAAGCTGGAATAAATGGTGGCGGTGCTTCATCAAAAGTAACCACTAAATCTCCTTATGATTGTAATTGTGAACCCCAAACAAGTACATGTTGTGGAAGTTGTAAATATGAAGTGCCATGTGGCACATCAAATAACGTACAAAAATATACTTTAGAAAATCCAATATTTAAAAATGAAAAAAGCTACACTATATCATCAGTTAATAATGAAGGAGGCGCTGATGTGGGTAAACCTGGAACTGGCAAACCGGGAGATAGTACTACTAAATGTTATGAAACAGGAGTTAATTGCTCAAAGTGTCCGCGTGTATCTTGCACTTATACTTCCTGTAAAACGTGCTACCATTATTACTATGGAACTGCTGGTAGTGGTGGAACAAGTAGTATCGCTAGTGGAGTTGAATCAATTTTATTAACCAAAGGTGAGCATAGTGGCAATGGATATCTTACTTTGACATATACTGGATCATAAAAAATTGACAAATCATATAGTTGTGTTATAATAATTACGCTTAATCCGATGCAAAGGTATGATTAAGGTTGAAAATAAGGAGGAGAAAGTATGAATTTAATCGATAAGATTAACAAAAAGCAAATTAATCCTAATGTGCCAGAATTTAGAGTTGGTGATACTATTAAAGTAGACGTTAAGATTAGAGAAGGAAAAAGAGAAAGAATTCAAGCCTTTGAAGGAATTGTTACTTCTAGAAAAGGCGGAGGTGTGACTGAAACTTTTACTGTTAGAAAGAAAAGTGGAAGTGTTGGAATTAATAGGGTATTCCCAGTACATAGTCCGTTAATTGAAAAAATTACAATTATTAAAAAGGGTAAAGTTAGAAGAGCAAAATTAAATTTCTTAAAGAATTTAAAAGGTAGCTTTAAAGTTAAGGAAAGAAATTAGACCATTTTGGTCTTTTTTTAATTTGAAATAGTAAGTATATTATTGTATAATTTAAGTACTTTAATAAAAGGAGAAAATGTAAATGAAAAAAATAATAAAAGAAGTGTATCCGTATGTTGTGATAATTATAGTAGTAGTTTTGATTAGAAGTTTTTTAATTACTCCTGCGATAGTGGATGGTGACTCAATGGTACCAACGCTTTTAAATAATGAAGTGGTATTACTAAATAAAATAGATCTTAGATTAAATGAAATAGAAAGATTTGATATTGTTGTAATAAATTATAATAAAGATAAACTTGTAAAACGTATTATTGGGTTACCTAATGAAAAGATAGAATATATTGATAATACTTTATATATAAACGATGAAATAGTAAATAGTAAAATAGATTTTGAATATACCAAGAATTTTACTTGCGAACTTGGGGATAATGAATATTTTGTAATGGGTGATAATAGAAATGTATCCAAAGATAGCAGAAGGTTTGGACCGATTAACAAAAAAAATATACTTGGTACTGTGAATATTATATTATTTCCTTTCAGCAAAATGGGAAGTATTTAAGATAGTGGGACGTATATTAAAAAATAATAGATATATATACAATTACATAATTTTATAAAAAAATGCAAAAATCGAGTTATTTTTGGGGTAGACTTAATAAAGTGATTGCAGACTTGAACTCCCTCTTAAAAATTGAAAGGAGATGATAAATATGAATGAATTAAATGGAAATAACAACCTATTAATTTATAAAAACAAAGAAGGAAATATAATAGTAGATGCCATATATAAAGATGAAACATTATGGTTAACTCAAAAAGGAATGTCAAAAGTTTTTGATGTTGGTATTCCTGCTATTTCAAAGCAATTAAATAATATTTTTAATGATGAAGAACTTGATAAAAATTCAGTTGTTTCCAAAATGGAAATAACTGCTTCTGATAATAAAATCTATAATACAGATATATATAATTTGGATGCCATTATTGCTGTTGGATATCGTATAAGCTCAAAGAAAGCAACCGAATTTAGAATATGGGCTACAAAAATATTAAAAGAATATATGACAAAAGGTTTTG
>CAZGGW010000010.1:0-255 GCA_964525365.1 uncultured Muribaculaceae bacterium
GGTTCTACCATTAAGATCCTTTTTTGTGCCAACATATCTTTATAATTCATTAGAAATCACAATTGTTAGGTGTTCTAGGAAAAGGTATAACATCTCTAATATTATCAACGCCTGTTAGATACATGATTAGTCTTTCAAATCCCAAACCAAATCCAGAATGAATACAAGTTCCATATCTTCTTAAATTTAAAAACCAATTTAATGTTTCAGTAGAAATATTCATTTGTTTCATTCTCTCATATAATGCTTCGTAAT
>CAZGGW010000010.1:274-31568 GCA_964525365.1 uncultured Muribaculaceae bacterium
ACTGTTTTGCCATCTGGATTTTGTTTCATGTAAAATGCTTTAATATCTTTAGGCCAATTATATATAAATACTGGACTATTATAATAGTCAGTTAAATATTTTTCATGTTCAGTTGCAATATCTGATTCATATGTCGGATTAAATTCCCACTTTTGAGAAGACTTTAATAATATATCTATTGCTTCTTTATGAGTGATTTTTACAAAAGATGAGGTAATAACTTTATTAAGTTTGTCTATAAGACCTGGCTCTACAAATTTATCAAAAAATTCTATTTCCAATGGACACTTATCCATAACAAACTGTATTATGTATTTTAACATTTCTTCTTCAATATTCATTAAATCATTAATATCACAGAATGCTATTTCCGGTTCTATCATCCAAAATTCATTAGCGTGTATCTTAGTATTTGAGTTTTCACTTCTCATGGTAGGCCCGAAAGTATAAATCTTTTTAAAAGCTTCTGCGAATGCTTCACCGTGAAGTTGACCGGATCCTGTTATATATGTCATTTTTCCAAATATATCTTTTGCAAAATCAACTTTTCCATCTTTGTCTTTAGGCAAGTTATTTAAATCAAATGTAGTTACTTTAAACATTTCACCACTGCCTTCACAATCAGCTCCTGTAATAATTGGTGAATGCAAATAAATATAATTGTTTTCTTGAAAGTATGAATGTATGGAGTGTGCTGCAACACTTCTAACTCTAAATACTGCTTGGAATAAGTTTGTTCTAGGACGTAAATATGATATTTCACGTAAAAATTCTTTGGTAGGTCTTCCTTTTGCCTGCAACGGATAATCATTTTCACAAGATCCTAATATAATAATTTTAGAAGGACTTAATTCTATATCTTGATTTCCTTGAGAGGGTATAATAGTACCATGTACTTCAATTGCACTTCCAATAAGTAATTCACTTATTTCATTGTAGTTAGTTAACGAATTATCATATACAATTTGTAATGATTTTAATATTGTTCCATCATAAAAATCAATAAATCCAAAATCTTTTTGCTTTCTATGATTTTTAATCCATCCATTTAATATAACTTCTTTTCCTAAATAATCATTATTAAATAATTCTTTTAAATCCATATATCCTCCTATAAATTTATATCCAAGTAATCAATTATTTCATTTCTGTTTACTTGTACACTTTCTTTAGTGTCATTATCTTTTATGGTAATAAAGCCACCCTCTTCTTCTTCGCTACCGCATATTAAAATATATCTTGGTTTTAACTTTTCAATTGTTTTGAATTGAGATTTCATATTTTTATTCAAATAATCACTATCAACCTTAAATCCTGCACATCTAAGTTCATCTATAAGATTTAATGAATATTCATTTGTTTCTAAATTCATAACATATAATTCGATATTATTTTTAGGCAAGTTAATATTTTCAACTTCTAATATTTTCATAAGTCTTTCTATACCCAATGCAAATCCAACTCCAGGATATTCGGGTCCACCTAAACTGGTTATCAAATTATTGTATCTTCCACCTCCGCATATAACAGAAGCAGGTCCTAATTCTTTTGAATCATAAACAAATTCAAAAACAAGTCCTGTATAATAATCAAGTCCTCTTACTAATGAAGAATCAACTTCATAATTTATTCCCATGTTATCAAGAACATTCTTAATATTTTTAAAATTATCTTTATCTTCTTGTGTTAAATAATCTATTGGCTTTGGAGCATTTTTAAGTATTTCAGTCTCACAATCTTCTTTACAATCCAATATTCTAAGAACATTTTTTTCATATCTTTCTTTACAAGTTTCACATAAAGAATCTAGTTTATCTTTAAAATATTCTTTTACCACTTTATTATAATTATTTCTTGATTCAATATTTCCAATGGAATTGATTTTAACTTTTAAATTTTCTATTTTTAAACTTTCTAATAAACGATAACATACGCTAAGAACTTCAATATCAGAAGAAATATTATTAGAACCATACATTTCAACTCCAAATTGAGTAAATTCTCTATACCTTCCAGCTTGAGGGCGTTCATATCTAAATGCCGATCCAATATAATAAAATTTATTGATTGGGTTAACATACAACTTATTTTCAATAACAGATCTTGCAACTCCGGCGGTAAGTTCAGGTCTTAAAGTCATGTCTCTACTACCTTTATCTTTAAAATCATAAGTTTCTTTGCTTACAATATCAGTGGTTTCTCCAACACCTCGTTTAAATACTTCACTGTGTTCAAACGTAGGTACTTTTATATAGTTGAAATTATATAGTAGCATAAAATTACTTATATAATTACACAAATATATATAATCGTACCCTTCCTTATCATAAAAATCCATTGTTCCTTTAGGTTTTTGCATATATCCTCCTATAAAATAAAACAGTAACTCGCAAGGGACGAATTACTGTAACTTTCGTGGTACCACCCTAATTTATTCTCTTATATTTAACGCTATAAACCGATTTGTATTTTCATACAAATAACTCCAGAGTGTTAAAAAGTATTAATATATAATTAGCTCACACCATATCTAACTCGCTCGTATATTGTAAAATACTATTTTCTCTTTCTTTGTTTCTACTAATATTATAAAAAAATAAAACAATTTTGTCAATTCATATGTATTTATAAATTGCTTTTTATTTTATTGTATACAGAAGAATTATCAAAAGCAAGTATACACATAAATATAGTATTAAATAGTATTAATCCGAATATAAAAACTGTATTTTTATTAAAACATTCCGCTAAACGTACATAAGCAATAATGGTTATAATTGAAATAAAAATCCAACCGAAAACAGGAATAAATCCAACGAAAATATACCACCCTTTTATACCGACAATTTCAAATAAAGAATAAATATTATAGATAGGTATAATTGAAATCCAACCTGGTTTCCCAGCTTTGACAAAAATTCTCCATAACGCAATTAAATCTAAAACACCACTTAATAAGATGAGTACCCATATTGAAGCGACATACATTAAAATAGTTCCTACTGCATAGTCCATATAATTCCTCCACCACTATTGTACAACATTAACTTTATTTTGAATATTACTTTTTTGTTAATTCGAGTGTTGTTATGTCATGCGAACAAAACTCATCTATTTTATCAAATAATGCATTTTTTAATACTTGCTTTCTAATACCCCTAGTTACAACCATCTGAGTTTCATCAAAAGTGGATAATCCTCTACAATTATTTAAAATATACACGCAAGGAACTTTTTCTTTTAATTTAAATATTCCAATACCTTTATCAGCAATAGAGGGAAATATATCCTGTATAAATTGTGGAATATATCCATTATGTAGATGTGCACTCAATATTAAATCAATACTTTTATAATAAGCTGATAATTTTTCTATTACATATTTATTTTTTGCCATTATAGGATCGTGTGTTATAAAAATATTATATTTATCTTTATCAAAAGAAAAATTACTATTTTTAAATTCATTTATATATGTATCACAATTATAAAATTCTTCTTCTTTAGAATAAAAATATCCGTTTTCGCTTGGAGCAAAACCAGTTAAACTCAAATTGTCGATAGTAATTTGTTTATTATCTAGTATTTCTACATTTGAAAAATTAGTTAGAAATTCTAAATTTGGTTTAAGACCTGATTTTCCAATTTTCAATTCATGATTTCCAGATACAAATAACAATGGATATTTTTTAGTTAACATAGAAACAAAGTAATTTAATCTTTCTAGAATTTGCGAATTATAAAAATCATCACTATCGTATGCAATATCACCATCAAATATAACGAAATTAGGGTTCGTTTCATATATTTTTTTTAAGATTGAGTCTATAAACTCGTATTTAGTTGTTTCTCTCATATGTAAGTCGCCCATAAAAGAAATTAGATAATCTTTTTCTATTTTATTAGATGATAAAGTAAATTTTTCATTATTGATTTTAGCCTTTTTCATGAAAATTATTCTAACATATATTTATTAAAAAGGGAAGAAACTATTTTTCTCCCTCTATTAACATTGTTTTTATAAAAACTCCATATCCTCTTAATACATCATCTACTACCACATGTGTTACAGATCCGATGATTTTATTGTTTTGAATTATAGGACTACCACTCATTCCTTGAACAATCCCACCGGCCTGTTCTATTAAATCTTCATCTTTAATTTTAAATGATATTGATTTTGATGTATTAATTTCTTTTTTATTAAATGAAGTTATTTCTATATTATATGTTTTTATTTCATTACTATTTAGAATAGTGTATATTATAGCATCACCCTTTTCTATTTCATCAAAACTTGCTACTTCTATATATTCTTTATTAGGTAATTTATTTTCATATGTTCCAAATAACCCTACATTAGTATTTTTTGTGATAGTACCTATAGTTTCATTATAATTTATTGTGGCATTTTTACTTCCAACAGTACCATCTGTACTACGGTCAATCCCACTAACATAACTTGTATATAATTTTCCACTTCTTACTTCAATATTGTTATTTGTTTCACTAATCGCAATTTCATGGCCTAAAGAACCAAATATTTTTGTATTGGGATCTATGTAGGTTAATGTACCAATTCCATTTATCTTATCTTTTATATATAATCCTGTTTTATATATATTATCTTCTTTTATAAGAGCTAAAGTAGTATTTTTTATTCTGTTATTTCTTAGTACTGTTATATTCACTTTATTGTCTTTTATATATGCTTCAATTAATTTTGTTAATTCATTTATATTATTAATTTCAGTGTCTTCAACACTTAATATAGTGTCTCCAACCTTTAAAGTATCTTTTGCCAAATATTTACCATCTACTTTGTAAAAACCAACTACTATTAATCCTTTTGTATCAATTGAAATACCTATATTTTCTCCTCCTGGTATTAAGAATTCTGAATATCCAAATATGGTTATAGGGAAAAATAAAGATATAATAATAATTGTAAGTATTTTTTTCATAATCTACCTCATTATTATTATATCCATATAAGTTAAGAGTATCTTGGTAATAATTTCATTACCAATTTTTGTTAATTTTCGGTATTAAATTCTTCTAATTTTCCATTAGCGTTCATTATTTTATTTATTGTTTCACTAGCGTTTTTTAACTCTTTATTACACATTTCTACTAATTCAATAGCTTTTTCATATTTTTTCATTGAGTTTTCTAAATCAATATCTCCACTTTCCAATTCTTTAATGATTGCTTCTAATTCTTTAATGTTTCCTTCAAATGTCTTTTTTTCCATTTTTCACCTCCTTAACGATTCCAATAACACTACCACTATAAAGTTTTATATTAATTTCATCATTTTTACTAACCAAGTCACAATTTTTTAATATTTTATTATTATATGTTACTATTGAGTATCCTTTTTCTAAAATATTATTTGGGTTCAACAAATTTAATTTTAAATATATATTTTCTAAATAATTTTTTTTGGTAGTATAATTATTATTTGATAAAAATATAAGTTTGTCGATGATATGGTCTAATTTTTGTTCTTTTATTTCATATATACTAATTGGATTATTTAATATATAATTTGTTTTGTATTTTTTTAATATTTCCTCATAATGTTTGATTTTGTAAGTAATTGTAGAATTTAATCGATTTTCCGCTTCCAACAAATATTCTAATATTTGATTTTTGTCAGGAACAACAAGTTCAGCAGCTGCTGTTGGAGTTGGAGCACGTAAATCTGAGACAAAATCACTTATTGTATAATCGATTTCATGTCCCACTGCACTTATTATTGGAGTATTTGCTTCATATATTGCTCTAGCTACAGTTTCTTCGTTAAAGGCCCACAAATCTTCTATTGATCCGCCACCACGTCCAATTATTAAAACATCTAAATTTGATTCATCAGCTTTTCTAATTGAGTTTACTATATTTGGAGCAGCTGCGCTTCCTTGAACTAGCGTAGGAAATAAAATAATTTCAACCATTGGAAACCTTCTATTAATAGTACTAATTATATCTTTTATTGCGGCTCCTGTTGATGCAGTAATTACGCCAATCTTTTTAGGAATTTTAGGTATTCTTTTTTTATGATTTGATTCAAACAAACCTTCTTTATATAATTTATTTTTTAATTCTTCAAATAAAATATGAAGATTTCCAACACCATCTTGTTTTATCTCATGAACATAGACTTGATATCCACCAGTTGCTTCATAAACAGTCACTTTACCTCTAATTAATACACTATCTCCATCTTTGGGTACAAATCCTAAATTATTAGTACTATAATTAAACATTACTGCATTAATTTTACTTGTTTCATCTTTTAAACTAAAATATAGATGACCTCTAGTATGAAATTTTATATTACTGATTTCACCTTTTATATATATATTGTTTAAGAATTCTTCACTTTCAAATATATTTTTTATGTATTTATTTACTTCACTCACTAATAAATAATCGTTATTCATTTATTTCCTCTTCATTGAGAATTGAATCGAGCACCGCATTTATCATTTTTACTATTTTATCATCACTATATTTTTTAGCAAGTTCTATTGCCTCATTAATGCATACGATATTAGGAGTATCCATATAAATTAATTCATAAGTACTGAGTTTAAGTATTGAACTATCAGTCATACCTAACCTATCAATAGTCCAGTCAGTCATGTGTTTATTAATTACTTCAATTAGAATGTTTTCCTTATCTAAAACTCCATATACCATTTTATTAACAAATTCATTTTCTATTTCAACATTTTCTTTTATAATTTGTTCTACATCAAAATCAATTTTTTTCTTTTTAAAAAATTCGATTTGATACAATATTATCATTACTTTTTCTCTTAAATCACTTTTTGTAAGTTTCATAATTAACTCCTACATCATTGTACTATATTTAATAATAAAAATCTATTGTTTATTAGAAAAGATCAATAATAATTGGACTAATTAAAAGTAATAATAATATGGGTATAAAAAATATTACTGATATAACGCTTATTTTAATTGGCATTTTATTTATAACTTCTTTTGCAGATAAAAATCTTTTATCCCTTAAATAATCCACTTGATTATATAAAGTCTCTATTATGGAACCACCAAATATATTTGATTGAGTAATATTAAGTATTACATTATTAATAGTATCACTTGGAATTCTCTTTTTTAAATCATTTAATGCTTCATTTAAAGTTTTTCCATAATCCATTTCTTTTAATGCTACTGCGAATTCTTTAGATAATTCAGAATCTATATTTCTGCTTGTTAATTCTAATGCGCCCTTTAAATTTCTTCCAGTTTCTAAAGATAAAGTTAAAACTTCAAAATAAAATAATGCTTCGTATTCCAACTTTTTTTCTCTTTTTTTAATATTAATATCTATTACAAGATATTCAAAAGAAAAATAAAAAGCTATGGTTACTAAAGGCGCTACTATATATCCATATTTATTTATATATATTAGAAGAAAAAACAATATTATACTTATAATAAATCTAACACTTAAAAATTCTAACGCATTTATTTTACAATCATTACCTAAAAGTAAAAATTTATCTTTAGTTTTTTTAATGGTTTTTTTTGTATAAATTTTTTCAATAAATTTCGTGTTTTTCATTATATACCCGCTTTCAATATTTTTTTAACTATTAATATATATAAAATGTATAATAATGAAACAAATATTAATATAACAATACCAATTTTAGTATTAAATAGCGGATCAAAAAAATTATTGTTTAATACCCATATAATTACGGTTAAAATAAATGGAACAAATAATAGTAATCTAAATACAAATATTGAAGAAGATGTCATCATTTTTAACTCATTATCAAGTTTTTTCTTACTAAAAAATTCTTTTTCAATAGATGAAAATACTTTTACGATGTTTCCACCAGTTTTATTAAGCAACGTTAAGCTAGAAGTAATATATTTTGCTTCTTCTAATTTAACTCTTTTATAAAATCTATCAAAAACTATTTCTAAACTAAGACCATAACTAATATCCATATATATTTTTTTAAATTCATCTGATATTGGGCCATCTAATTCTTCTTTTACAATTTCAATGGCTTGCATAGTACTTCTTCCAGATTTAAAAGCATTATTCATAATTATTATTGCTTTTAATAAATCTGCTTCAATCAACTTTTTTCTTTTAATATATTTTAATTGAATAAAAATGTCTAATACAAAAAATCCTATTAAAAATATTAAAATAGTTACAAAAAAATTAATTGTTTTATATTGAAATACCAATGTTAAAAAATATAAAAACATCATAACAAAACCAAGTACAAATTTTAGAGACACATAATTCATACCTTCAATATTACCCATATCTTCAAAATCAATATGCTTTTCATAAGTAGCTGCATATTTATCAAATATTTTCATTTTTTTCAACCATTTGCTATTTAATATAATAAGATTTTTAAATATAACAACAAAATTTTCAAAGAAAGGAATTTCCGTATGCTTTATAGATTGGACGCTATATTTTGAAAATTTCTTTTGAATCTTATTTTTGCGTTTAATATCTAACAAAAGTATAATAATAAAAAGAAATAATAATATAATTATTATTTGAGTTATCAATAATTGTATAACTGCTACCTTTTCCATTGTTACCTCTTCATTAATTAAATATATCTTCTGGGTTTATTCCTTTACCTTTCATTTTATTTATTATTTTTGGAGTTTTCTTACACATACTAAACTCTCCTATTACCTCATTTTCTTTTGTTAATCCAGTTTGATTAAAATTAAATATGTCTTTTAATATTATTTCACCATCTTTTAATTCAGTAAGTTCAGAAATATTAATTATCTTTCTTTTTCCATCAGATAAACGTTCAATATTAATTACAATATCAATTGCATTAAATATATATTCTCTGACTGCTTTTATTGGGATTTCAAGACCAGCCATTAAAATCATTGTTTCTAGACGATTTAATGCATCAATAGCTCCATTAGCGTGAAGTGTAGACATACTACCTTCATGACCGGTATTCATTGCTTGAAGCATATCAAATGCTTCTTTACCACGAACTTCTCCAACTATTATTCTATCAGGTCTCATACGTAAAGAATTTATTACCAAATCACGAATTGTTATTTCTGTTTCACTTTCATAATTAACTACACGAGTTTCCAAAGAAATCACATGATTTTGATGAAGTTTTAATTCTGCTGCATCTTCAATAGTAACAATTCTCTCATGGGAATCAATAAATCCACTTAAGATATTTAACAGGGTGGTTTTACCACTACCAGTACCCCCACATACTAATATATTTAATTTACTAAGAACAGCAAATTGAAGAAATTTTGCCATATCAGCAGTTAGTGTACCCATTCTTATCAAATCTTCAACCTCAGATAATGTCTCTTTAAATTTTCTAATAGTAATAATTGGGCCTTTTAAACTCAATGGTGGTATTACTGCATTTATTCTAGATCCATCTTGAAGTCTAGAATCAACCATGGGATTCGCAGCATCGATAGTTCTGCCAAGTGGCTGAATTAATCTTTGAATAGTTCGAATAATGTGTTCGCTATTAATAAAAGATATACTTTCATCTTTTATTAATTGACCATCTATTTCTATATAAATTTCATCTGGTGCATTTACCATAATCTCAGTTATATTTTTATCAGTTAGTAATTCAGTTAAGGGTCCATAACCATTGATTTCATTATCAATTAAATTATAAATATGACTTCTTTCGAGTTCTGTAAGATCATAGTTTTCGAGTGTGATATTAATTTCATTATTAATAAATTCATTTAAACTAATATTTGTATCAATTTCTTTGTCTATCAAATTAGAAATTATTTTTGTTCTTAATGTATCTAACAAAGATTTATCTTTAAAAACTTCATAATCGGATAATGTTTTAGCATACTCTTTTTGCTTTTCTATTTCAAAAATATCTGAAAGATTATTCTTTTTCATCTATTTCTTCCTCCTCATATAAAGTATCAAGAATATTTTCTAAAGTTTTAGCATCCCTTTTATATTTTCTAATATTTGTTTTATATAAAATCGGAATTTTACTATCAAAAATATAATCATTTATATCATACATGTAAAAATCATTGCTTATTACATAATTAATTTTTGAGTTAATTACTTTTTCCATAGCATTAATAGATATCATTGATTTTAAGCAAATTGAGTTATTAAGAAGTATATTATAATTATCAATGCTATTATCTTTGAATATTGTGAGTAAATTTTTAAGATTTTTAAGATTGACAATATCTGGGGTTAATATAAATAGTATTTCATCCATCATATCCATAGTAACAATGTTTGTATCGTTAAGAATACAAGACATATCTACTATTACTAAGTCATATATTTCGACCGCTCTATTAAATATCATATCTAAGAAGTTAGAAGTTACTTTTGACCCTTGTCTTGGATCACGTGGTGAACACAATATATTTATATTATCATTATACTTATATATGTAATCCTCAAAATTCTTATATCTGTTATTATTTAAATCATCTACTAAATGAAATATTGTTTTTTCAATATTTTTATTAATAAGCATTGATAGACCACCATTATATAAATCCAAATCTATTAATAAAGTTTTTTTAAAAGACAAAGAAGCAATGCCTGCCAAATTCATTGCTAATATTGTTTTACCAGTTCCTCCTTTTGGAGAAAAAATACAAATACTTTTCCCTTTTTTCCTCATTATTTTCCTTCTTATTCACAATATTTAGATTCTACTTTATAATTTTTATATCCCAAAATATTTCCAAATACACTATCTACTCTACTAACAATTATAACACAATTTTCTTTTTTTTCTATACTTTCTAACTTAATATTATTAATTTCAAAATAAGAATTAATATCGTAGTTGTTTTTTAGAGCAAATTTTATTAAACTCTTAGATTTTATATTTCTTTCAACCATTAATCCGGTATCTATTATTAATGTGCAAAATAACAGAAATATAGGTATAAAAAATATAAATATTACTAATGCTTGTCCATGTTTATTCATAGTATATCACTCTATTCACTGATACTTTATAAGGATTATCAAATATTAAACTTGATCCAGGAGTAACTAAATTTTTGTTTTTATATAAGATAATTTCTACATACTCATTATTTGTATTTACAATTTCTATATTTATGCTTTCTTTTTTCAAGTTCAATAAAGAAGTAATTTCATCATAACTTTTTCCTTCATTATAATAGTCAACTACATCTCCAATTATATTTTCAAGCGAATTTTTAGTATTAATTATTATTCCAAAATCAAGAGCAGCAAATATCATAAAGATAAATACCGGTAAAATTATTACAAATTCTATTAATGCTTGCCCTCTTTTATTCATAATACTCCTATGATATTTTATAAGTTATTATAAGATATCCATTGCCACTATGCTCACCATCTGTTTTTGTTATTAATGTGCCTTCACTTACTATACTACTTGTTCCACCATTACCAGGCTTACCATATGCAGTTTCAGTGGTTGATGGATAACTTTCTGTACAACAATTATATGATGGTGCATATTCTTTACAACACTCATATGGCTCTTTTTCCCAAGTTTTACAGCAAGAAATATCTTTCCAAGTTCCAATACATTTACAGTCTCCAGCATCAATACAACCTTGACTAGTATCATATTTTGTACAAATTTTACATATTCCCCAAGTTTTGCATACATTTCGGTAACACTGGCCCGTACTTATACAACTTCCTTGACACGTTCCCCAAGTTTTACAGTCACCACTAGCACTATATGTTTTATTTAAACTACTTGATCCTCCGCCACCATTTGTACCTGTAACTCCAGCTGTTCCTCCAGTTCTTGCTATTGCACCTCCACTTCCATCTCCAGATCCTCCAGACCCTCCAATGTATGAAGTGCTATTATATAGTCCGGATGCTCCTCCACCTGCTGCTATCACAAGATATTCTCCATCTTTTCTTGTGGTTGTAGATCCGCCTCCTGGTTGGCCTCCACTTATTGTTCCTCCGCCATTATATCCGTTTATACCACCTGTATTTATTATTAATGTGTCTCCTGCATTTAAATTTACTTCTGCTTTTATATATCCACCTTTACCACCTATTGCTTTAGTTCCATAGCTTCCTCCTTGGGCTCCCCAAGCTTCCACTATATATGTTCCACTTACTATCACTTCATATTCTTGATCTTCTTCTTTGTATGCAAATTCTTTTGATGGAATTATTATATTTACTATTCTATTCTTACTTATTATATTCCCAAATGTGTCTCCTACTGTATATGTTAGAGTATAATTTCCTGGTTCTAATGTATTCTCATTTACCAACTCGCCTTCATTTGTTATTACGACATCTTCTATATTCATATTGGTTTCTACACCTTTTAATAAATCATAATCTTCCGGATATTTAAACTCAGAAGATTCTACATTATATTTTAAAGTGAAAGTCAATTTGTCAAACGTTATACTTGGAAAATCTCCTTCCCATATTGCTTGAATTTTCATTGTACTTTTCATTATGTATATTATTTCATCATTTATGCTATCTTTTGTTACCGGATTAATAATACATCCTTTTTCTTCATTTTCACAGTTCTTTGTATTATTAGAAACATCTGCATCTAAGTATCCATTTTCTAATAATTCTCTTACTGTTATTGTTGCTTTAAAATTTGCATCATAAATACTAGGATAATCTTGACCATATAATTCCGCCGCAGAAAGAATAGTTTCTTTTTTAAGTTCTAATTCTCGTTCGTTATTTTTGTTTACTACCTTTATTATACTTGGTACTGCGATGGCTAATATTATACCTATTACCACTATAATTGCAAGTAACTCAATCAACGTAAATCCTTTTTTATTCATATTATTCTCCTACTATTATAAGTATATAATTTTTTTAAATCTTTTTCAATAAAAAAAGTAAATGCATCCGAAGTTTCAATTTTACTATTTTTTAATTGCATTTACTTTTTTATTTTAATATTATTCTTTATATTTCTTAATTTTAGATATAGTTTTGGATGATGATTAATAATATATTTTTTTAATCCACCTTTCATGTTGTGACCTATTTCTGCAAAAAATACTAAAGTATGTCTTGGTGTTAGTGGTCCTACAAACCAAAAATCCAACCATTTTTCATAACTTTTTCTGAATTTTGTATCTTTTTTATAACACCATTTATATTTGTTAACATAAAATTGAAAAAATCTTTCAACAAATCTAACTTGATGATCTGGAAATTGTGGTTGCTTTAAATATACTTTTGTTTTTGGCGTAATTTCCCTTAAAAAGCCAGCGTCTTCTGCAGTTTTCTTCAAAATGGTCATTGGATATGGATAAAAAATATTTGGTATAGTTTGATCACTTTTTAATTTTGCATTTAACTTAACCGTTTCTAAAGCTTTATGTAAATCTTCATATGGAAGACCAATGATATTATAAGTTAAAACAGTTATTTTATATTTGTTGAACCAATTTGAACAATTAATCATTTGTTCATCTGTGGTATATCTATGTAAATATTTTTGTCTCATTTCACTATTACCACTTTCAAGACCAATATCAATTGTATAACAACCTGCTTCTTTCATTCTTTTTACTGTATCTTCAGTAACAATATCAAATCTTAAATTACATGTAAATGGTAAATGAATTTCTTTTGTATATAAGTCAATAAATTCATCAAACCATTTTGCATACATATTAAATATAGCATCTCTAAAATTAATATATTTAATCTCAGGATATTTTTCTAATACATTTTTTATTAATTCAATTGCCTTCTCCGGACTTCTAAATCTAGCATATTTCACTTTGTTTGGATATATATTTCTAAATTGAGAATTACCACAATAAGTACACGAATAAATACATCCTCTACTCAACATAATTAAAGCTGTATGTGTTTTAGTAGTATCTAAATTTTTATAATCAAATAAGTCAATATCCGGAAAAGGAAGGTCATCTAAATTTTCTATTAGTGGTCTTACTGGATTTTTAATGATTTCGCCATTATTATTGAAATAAAAACTTTCTGTTTTGAAAAAATCCTCTTTATTTTTCATCTTATTCATCAGTTCGAGTATTGGATATTCACCCTCGCCTACGCAAACTGCATCAAGACCTTCAACATCCATAAATGCATCTGGTACTAGTATTGCGTGATATCCTCCAGCAAATGTAAATAGATTTGGTTTTTCTTCTTTTGTCCACTTACACAAATCTTTTACATAGTCAAACATTGTAGTTCGAGTAGAAAATCCTATTAAATCTATATCTTTAAATGATAATAAATTTTTCTTAAATTCTTTTTCATCAAATTCGTGGTTTATATGCATTAAACTCACTTTGTAACCCGCTTGTTTTATAAACGCAGATATTGAAGCTAATCCTTCACTGTAACTTCCTCCACTTGCTTTTTTTACTGCATCGCCTTCAATAAAATCAGGGTATACAAGTAATAAATGTAATTGTTTTTTATTTTCCATGATTTCTCCTTATTAATATTATAATACATTTTCAAGAGTATTGTAAATAAATTATAGTAATTTACATATATCCATTAAATACTTTTCTTGTTTCATTTACAATTATAAATGCATTCTCATCAAACATTGTGATTATATTTTTAATATTTTCTATATTTTTACTATTTGTAACTATATATATCATATCTTTGTTACTAATTAAATCTTTCCCTTTTATTTTAGTTATAGAAAGATCATAGTTATTTTCTATTAATTTCTTAACTATATTATTTTTTTCTTTTGTAATTACCGCATTAATTAATATTGTAGTGGTCAAAAACTTTTCACTAATAATTGAACCAATATATGTGCCAGTACTAAAACCTAATGCGTAAGAAAAAGCCACCCAAATACTATTATTAGTAGTATTAATAGCCTCTTTTACAATCAAAAACCAAACAAGTATTTCTACTAACGCTATTAAACTTGCTAACTCTTTTTTGTTTTTTATTAGTATAATAGTTCTAATTGTTCCTAAAGATGTATCAAATATTCTTACAACAAATATTAATATACACAACAAAAATGTATCCATATAGTTTTCACCTATATTTAGTATGGACAAAATGAATTAATATATTATTTAATCTTTTATTTTTTCCCAAGGCAAATTTAATTCTTCGCGTCCAAAATGTCCATAAGCTGCAACATCATAATATCTTGGCTTTCTTAAATCCAATTCATTTAATATGTTTGATACACTAAAATCAAAATTATTATGTATATATGTATATATTTCTTCTTCAGTCTTTTTACTTGTACCAAAAGTTTCAACAAATACAGATAATGGCTTTGGCTGTCCTATAGAATATGAAACTTGAATTTCACATTTATCTGCTAAGCCATGTGCGACTATATTTTTGGATACATATCTTGCATAATATGCGGCTGATCTATCTACTTTAGATGGATCTTTACTGCTAAAACATCCTCCACCTATTCTTCCAACACCACCATATGTATCAACTACTATTTTTCTACCAGTAGTTCCACTATCTCCAAATGGTCCTCCAATGACAAATGACCCACTTGTATTAATAAACATTTTTGTATTTTCATCCATCAATTCTTGTGGAACAATTGGATTTATAACATTTTCAATAATATACCTTTTTAACTCTTCTTGTGTGATATCTTTTACATGTTGACTTGCTACTACAATAGTATCAACTCTTTTAGGCAATCCATTTTCATATTCAATTGTTACTTCGGTTTTTCCATCGGGTTTTAATGGACTATTGGGGTTACTTTTTCTTACTTTAGTAAGACGTTTTGCTAATTTTGAAGCTAACATAATAGGAAGTGGCATTAATTCTTTAGTTTCATTACATGCATAACCAAACATAATACCTTGATCTCCAGCTCCTAGTTCACTTTGTTCTACAGCATTATTGATTTCTGGGCTTTGTTCACTAATTTTAGTAATAATATTGAATTCCTCATTATAGCCAATATCTTTAAGTACGCTTTTAGCGATTTCTTCATAATTCAATTTAGCATTAGTTTTTGCTTCTCCATAAATAAGTAATAAATCATCCTTAATTGTTGCTTCTACAGCCATTTTACTATTTTCATCTGCATTTAAAGCACAATCTACAAATTTGTCACTGATTTTATCACATATTTTGTCGGGATGTCCTTCCGTTACGGATTCACTTGTAAAAAAATAATTTTTCATATATTCTCTCCTTCTTACTTTCATCAAAAAAGGCTCTTAAAGAGCCAAATTATAATAATTCATCTCTTCCATCGATGTTAGCATTACCACTTTACTAAATAGTAGGTTGGTATGAGTTCATTGAGCTAACCCTCTCCCTCATTCTTGATAAAAGTATAGTTTAAGTATAAACTTATATAAAAGATTTGTCAATTAAGAAAAAATTATATATGTATAGTATGCTATAAATGTTAAAATCATTATTATTCCTTCTCTTCTTGTGATAATAGAATTTGTATAAGAGCTGATGAATAATATTAATGTTGATAAAATCAACATAACAAGATCTAAAGAAGTAAAACCAGAAACGCTGATACCTCCAAATAAGGAAATTGGTAAAGCTAATACAATGCAAATATTAAATATATTACTACCAATTATATTTCCCATTAATAAGTCTGTTTCTTTTTTTAATGAAGCAACTATGACCGTGATTAGTTCTGGCAAGCTTGTTCCTAGTGCTATAACTGTTAACGAAATTATTCTTTCGCTAAGACCCAAACTACTAGCAATATATTGTGCAGATTGTACTACTAATTCGCTTCCGCCAATAATAGCACATAATCCTAACACAAAGAAAATAATTGATTTTAAAATTTTAAATTTTGGCTTTTCGATTCTTTTAATTCCTTTATCGTTTTTAATACTAACTAGTAAATATTCTATAAAAACAACAAAAAATAAAAGCATTGAAATAGCATCTGTAACAGAAATTTGATTGATGGTGTTATGGTCTAATTGAACATCAAGAAACAATATAACGGTTAAAGTAGAAATCAGCATTAATATTGGAATTTCTTTTTTAATAGCATTGTTTTTCACTTTAACCGGAAATATAATCGCTGCGATTCCAATAATTAATAATATATTTATAATGTTACTACCAATAACATTTCCAATTACCATATCACCACTACCATTAGCAATTGCATTTATAGAAACCGCGAGTTCGGGAGCTGATGTACCAAAAGCCACAATTGTAAGACCAACAATTTTCTTTGAAATCTTTAAATGAGATGCAATTGAAGAAGAACCATCTACAAATATATCTGCTCCTTTTATCAACAATGCAAATCCTACTATTAATAATAATATTTTTAAAATCATAAATTCCCCTTATTATTCTAATTATATTTTAATACATTCTTTCTTCAAATGCAAATTCAAAATCCAAAATTTTAACAGTATCTCCTTCTTCAATTCCTAGTTTTCTTAATTCATCATCAATTCCTAAATATTTTAATTTTTTAGCAAATCTCAATTCAGATTCTTCACTATTAAACTTAGTCATTTTAAATATTTCTTCAATTTTTTTGCCTTTTATTTCATAAATATGATCAGAAATCTTTTCTATCTTATATGGCTTTTCATTTTTAAATTCATATACAACGTGTGATTCATATTGATTTTCATTATATATATCTTCGTCTTTTATAGAATTTACAAGTTCAAGTAATTTATATAATAGTTGATTAATACCTTCTTTTGTAATAGTACTAATTTCAAATATCTCTACATTTGGATAAACTTTTTTGAAATTTTTAAGATTTATAGTGAAATTAGGTAAATCTTTTTTATTTGCTACTACAATTTCTTTTTTATTATACAAAATCTCACTATATTCTTTTAATTCATTTCTAATAATCTTATAATCATCAATTGGATTTCTTCCTTCAACAGAAGCCATATCAATAATATGACAAATAACTTTTGTACGAGAAGCGTGCTTTAAAAATTTATCACCAAGTCCTATTCCTTTATTAGCTCCTTCGATGAGTCCGGGTAGGTCTGCTACTACAAATGATGAATCATTTACTTTTACAACTCCTAAATTAGGAGATAATGTTGTAAAATGATAATCAGCAATTTTAGGTTTTGAAGCACTAATAACTGATATTAAACTACTTTTACCTACTGAAGGGAAACCAACAAGTCCTACATCTGCGAGCAATTTAAGTTCACATTTTATTATTCTTGATTCTCCAGGAGCTCCATTTTCGCTAGTCAAAGGTGCTTTGTTTTTATTTGTTTTAAATGCAGCATTTCCTTTTCCTCCACGTCCGCCTGAACAAACAACAAACTCTTGGTTTGTTTTATTTAAATCACATATTACTAGCATAGTATCCTCATCTATTAAAGTTGTTCCAACTGGAACTCTTATAATTAAATCTTTTCCTTGCGCCCCAGTCATATTTTTACCCATGCCATTTACTCCACTTTCGGCTTTTATGTGGCTTGAATATTTTAAATCAATAAGTGTTTTTATCCCGTTTTCGGTTTTAAATATTACGTTACCTCCACGGCCACCATTACCACCATCAGGGCCCCCAAATTCAACATATTTCTCGTGCAAAAAAGAAGTACATCCATTACCACCATTTCCAGCACTTACTTTTATTATAACTTCATCTACAAACATATCATCACCCTTTTTCTTATATGATTTTAACATATTATTACATACAAAATCAAATGTTTAATAATATTTATTAGGAGGTAAAGATGTTAAATAAAATATTAGAGTTTTTAAAGAAATGTTTATTTTTTACTACTAGTTATTCTATAAATGTGTTTCCGCAACCACTTAGTGAAAAAGAGGAAGAAAAATATGTGAAGGAATTCTTAAATGGTAGTAAAGAGGCACGTGCTAAACTTATAGAAGATAATTTAAGATTAGTAGCGCATATAGTTAAAAAATACGATTTATATAAAGAAGAAGCAGATGATTTAATCAGTATAGGTACAATTGGACTTATAAAAGGTATTGATAGTTATAGTAACGAAAAAGGTGTTAAACTTACTACTTATATTGCTAAATGTGCTGAAAATGAAATATTGATGTATTTTAGAAGTAATAAAAAGAATTTAAATAATGTAAGTTTAAATGATTCAATTGGATATGACAAAGATGGTAACGAAATCACATTGGTTGATATTATTAAAGATGATGATATTAATTATTTTGAGACTGTTTATTTGAAAGATAATATTGAAAAGTTAAAAAAATATATTGGTATTTTAAATGAAAGAGAAAAAAAGATCATAATTTTAAGATATGGTTTATTAAATTGTGAAGAATTTACTCAAAAAGAGATAGCAAAAAAATTAAGGATAAGTAGAAGTTATGTTTCTAGAATAGAAAAAAGAGCATTAATTAAAATGCTCAGAGAATTTTTAAAAAGTGAGTAATTATAATTTTTTTTCTAGTGTTCTAATATCTGTATTTTGCATATTCATATTAGAAAGTTCTTCAACAATTCTTTTACCATAATCATTTTTAAATGAACCAAACTCTTTAGCGTTCAATAAGCAAAATCTCCTATTTAGATATTTTTGCATTAAATAATAGGTAACTCCTAAATCAAACATACTCCCCATAGATGTATCGCTATAATTTGCAAATACGGTATTTGCTTTTGCGATTGCTTTAGTATTTTCTAAACATATTCTGTATCCAATTGTGTCACTTTGATTTGTATCTCTTGCGGGGTAATGTACTTGGTAACCAATATTTTCTAAAAATCCTGTTAATTCATTCAAACTTTCTTTATCATTTATATTAGTATTTCTAACTGAACATATTAAAAATGCTTTTTCTTGATCATTTTTAACTTCAAAACTTGGCTTTTCATCTAACCAAGTCCAAAAGTATACCATTTTATTAAAAGATTTTTTTTCATCAAAGTCTTTGTACGAAATGTTATAAGCAGAAATATTCTTTTTTGCTGCGAATAAAATACCAAGTAAAAAAAGCATATCTTTTTTATTCTGATCAAATTTTATTCTAATTGTTTTATCCTCTTTATCTATTTTTTCAATTTCTTGTTTTATATTCTTATCTTCAAAGCTAATATATTCCATATACCCTCCTAAGAAATTATAAATTACTTTTTATTTTTTTACAAGCATATATATTAATATGTTAAAAAAAATAAAAGAAAATAAATTTTTTACTTCTGCTTTTATATTACTTTTTGGTGGCTTCATTTCAAAATTTCTTGGTTTTGTTATTAGAATAATTATTACTAGAATACTTGGAACAGAAGGAATTGGATTATATAGTTTATTAGCTCCTACTATGTCTTTACTAACAGTAATTGCAGTATTTTCCTATCCTATCGCAATTTCAAAATTAATCGCAATTAAAGGAAAAAGCGCTAAAAAAATAATTTTTTCTATTATTCCAATATCATTATTAATTAATATCATTTTCATTTGTTTTTTATTTTTATTTTCACCAATTTTATCAACTTATTTATTGAAAGAGTCTAGGCTTTATTATCCTATAATTTGTATAGGTCTCATTATGCCATTTATAGGTTTATCGAGCATCATAAAAGGCTATTTTTGGGGTAAACAAAAAATGTTTCCATATATTCTCTCTAACATAGTTGAACAAATAGTAAGACTTATTATATTAATAATAATATTGCCAAGGATATTAAATAATTTAATATTATGTATATGTATTATAATATTAGTAAATATAATTAGTGAAACTATATCAATCGTTGTAATGATATTAGGGCTTCCTAAGGGAGTTAAAATCACGAAAGAAGATATCAAAATTAATAAAAATGAAATAAAAGATATTATGAATATAAGTGTTCCAGTTACTTCTAGTAAAATATTGGGTAGTATTGCATATTTTTTAGAACCAATTATTTTAACAAATGTGCTTTTATATGTGGGCTATTCTAGTGAATTCATATTAACTGAATATGGAATAATTAACGGATATGCATTATCGCTATTATTATTACCACAATTTTTCACTATCTCTGTATCAACTGCTTTAGTGCCGGAACTTTCTAAGAAATACAGTCAAAATGATTTAAAAGGTTGTATCAAAAGAATAAAACAAATTATATTTATTTCACTATTAATTGGTCTAATATCAACTATAATTATTTATATATTCCCAGAATTTTTATTAAAATTAATTTTTTCTACTATAGAGGGTGCTATATACATACGCATTTTAGCTCCTTTTACTTTACTTTATTTTATAGAAATACCACTAATAAATTCTTTACAAGCTCTTGGAAAAGCAAAAGAAACAATGGTGGTAACTTTAATAAGTTCTTTAGTAAAATTAATTTCTATATTTGTATTTTCTTTATTAAAAATAAAAATGTATGGTTTAGTTATATCAATTATTTTGGGGTTATTTACCACCACATATTTTAATTATAAAAGTATTAAAAAAGTATTATCATAAACTATTTCTGTTTATGACATATAAGTTATTATTTTTATAAAAGCCATAAAATACATCTTTTAATAATATCTTTTTTTGATTTAATATATTATTTATCCATTCTTCATCTTTTTTTAAATATTTTAAGGTATCTTTTTGTATTACTCCATCTAATATTAAAGGGAATGGATTTGAAGATGACATTTTTAAGAAATTATATTTAAAAATAGAAAGTTTTCCATTATTTTCTAATACTGCATATTCAACATCATCAATATTTTTAATTGATTTACTTCTAAGCTCTAATAATAAATCATCTAATGTGTATCTTTGATTTACCATTTCCTTAAAATTAATTTTCCCTTTATTAATAATTAGAGATGGTTTTCCTTCCAATATACTTCTAAATTTATTGTGCTTTAAAGCAATATATGCCGCCACTATTTGGAGTACAACCAATAAAATTATAGGTAGTACTGTCATAATAAGAGGATCTTTATTGTTCTCAATACTTATTGCTACCATTTCTGCAATTAAAATAGATACTACTAAATCTAATATACTTAACTGACCAATTTCTCTTTTTCCCATTATTCTAAATATAATTAATATAAATATATAAAAAAATAGTGTTCGAATCATAACTGTAAACATTTCCATATCATCACCTAGTATTATTTTGTATTAGTTATATATTTTTTAATCACGAATATTATTTTATAAAGGAGATTTATGAAAAAGATAAAAAGTAATTTTAAACCAATATTAGTTTTTTATGGAATATTATTTATATATTTATTAATAATAACTATATTCAACTATTTCGAAATATTTAACTATAAAGTTATAGGAATTACATCATTTCTATTAATGATTATTTTATTTTTATTTTTAGGATTTAATTTTGGAAAAGTAAGCGAAAGAAAAGGATATGAAAGTGGCTTTATGAGTGGCGGTTTAAATATAATTTTATTAATTATATTGTCATGTATTTTTGGAAAATTCCCAAATTTATCAAGTATTATATATTATGTAATTTTACTTCTTTTTTCAATCATTGGTGGTATTGTAGGTAAAAATTATAAGTTAAAAAATATTGTATAAAAAAATCACTATTGTATTATTTTAAGTGATTTTTCTTATAATTATTAGCAAAATTTTCTTTAAATTCCAATAATGTATCATTTGTTATATTTTTCCTAATATCTTCAATTAATTTTGTTAAAAATCTAATATTATGTATTGAAAGAAGTCTTGCTCCAAATGTTTCTTGTGCCACTAACAAATGACGTATATAAGCTTTCGTAAAATTTTTACAAGCATAACAATCACAACTTTTTTCAATTGGAGTAAAATCTTCTTTGTATTTTTGATTTCTAATATTGATTTTACCATCTCTTGTAAATGCATGACCATGTCTTGCAATTCTAGTTGGAAGAACACAATCAAATATATCCACTCCCCTAATAACACCTTCAATAATATCAAGGGGTTCACCAACTCCCATCAAATATCTTATTTTATCTTTAGGAAGATATGGAATAGCGTAATCAATCATTTTATATTTAATATCGTTGCTTTCTCCAACAGAAACGCCACCTATTGAATAACCATCAAATTTCATTTTAACTGTTTCTTCAGCACTTTTACGTCTTAAATCCTCAAATTCTCCGCCTTGTACTATACCGAATAATGCTTGATTTTCATTATTATGAACTTGTTTTCCTCTTTTAGCCCATCTTAATGTTCTTTCAATACTATTTTCCATATATTTATGTGTTACTGGATAAGGCGGACATTCATCAAAACTCATAATTATGTCAGCACCTAATTTATTTTGTATTTCAATTGATTTTTCTGGTGTAAGGAATAATTTATCACCATTCAAATGATTTTTAAATTTTACTCCTTCTTCAGAGGCCCAGTTTTATAACTCATAAAATTGTGAAGACCTCCTGATTGAAAAACCACATTTTCTCCAGGCCTCAACCATAAATGATAGGTATTTGAAAGAATCGTTTCACAATGACACGCTTCTAATTCTTCGGGAGAAAGTGTCTTAACAGTGCCCTGCGTACCAACTGGCATAAACATTGGGGTTTTACTTACTCCCCATTTTGTTTTAAAGGTACCAAGTCTAGCATTTGTATTTTTTTCTTCTTTTAAAACTTTAAAATTTAAATTCATTTTTTATTCTCCACAATTTATTTTATCATTTATTACACTTAAAAGTATATCTTTATCTTCAATATTTTTTGTCTTTTTTATTGATTCAAAACCCGGAATTGAATTCACTTCACACACGTAATACTTATTATTATCACCGATTAAAATATCTACACCACAAATATCTAAATTACATATTTTTGCTGTTTTTTCTGCTATATCTATTACTTCTTGTGGTGCTTCATATGATAGCGCTTCTCCGCCTTGTGCTAAGTTGCTTTTGAAGTTATTGTCATTCTTTCTAATCGCAGCGTATTTGTATTTTCCATTTAATATGTAAATTCTCAAATCAGTTCCATAACTTGATTCAATAAATTCTTGAAATATAACTTTTCCTTTGTGTTTTTCTAAAACATTATTAAAATCGTTTTCATTATCAATCAAATATACATTTGTTCCTTTAGCACCAAAAATATATTTTGCTATAAATTTATTACCTAAAATCGACTTAATTTCATTATAATTTAAATTTTTATAATTTTCTTTTGAAACTTTATAAATGGTTTTTGGAATAGGTATTTTATTAAACGCCAATAATTGATGAATTTTAAGTTTGTTTTTAGCATCGACCATTGATTGTATATTATTTATCACTTCTACACCCAAAAGTTCAAGTTGTCTTCCAAAGAAAATATTATTTTTTCTCATAATTGCTATTTTAGGAAAAACGTTTATTATTTTTCCATTATAATATACTTTATTTTCATTACCACATTCTATTAAAAAAGAATTTATATTCATAACTTCAATATTTAAATTATATTTTTCTACTGCAAGTTTTTTCAAATTATTAATATACCCACTTTTTAATCTTGATTTATAGGTATAATCTGAATAAAATATCCATGCATCTAATTTATTCATTGTCACTCCTTTTATTTAAAAAGTTTTTTACTTCTTCTGTCGGTTCAATTAATATTGCTTTGTTATGCTCGAATTTAATTATTAAATAATTTTCATCAAAGCTCTTTTTAATAAGTTTTTTATTATTACTTTCAAATATATCACTTAAAATAGTCTTAATCTTTTTAACATGTTTTGTTTCTTTTATAGTAAATGTTTTTTCCGGATACAAAGCATTTACTATATCTGCCATAATTAATTCTAAACTTTTTGGGGTAAGACCAGCTTTTATATTTCTTACTTCAATAAGTTTTTTATTAAGATAGTTAATACCAGTATATTTGTCTGATACTGTTTTTTGATATTCTAAATAATCTTCAAAATTAAAATTATATATTGTTCTCTTATATACATTTTCTTCAAAGTATTTACTTTTTTGATTGATTAAAAGTAAAAGTCTTTGATGTGCTTCTTTAATATTTACTACATCATATTGATTAAAATTCATATGAAGACCGCAATTATGCTCTGCATCAAAATGAATACTACCATCACTAAATTTGATGATTTTCATAAGTGTAGCATATACTTTTCTTATTTTAGTTGCTGGCATCGGATCAAGTACTATTTCGAAAGAATAATTTCCAAGTATTGTACCATCTTTTACAAAATATCCGTTTTCTCCAATTAAATTTTTTATTTTTTTAAGTAAAGTTCTTATAAATGTATATCTTTCTCTTTCATAATTAACAGATATTTCAATTTCAAGACCAATGTAATTATATTTAACAGGTTTTTTAATTCTATCTACTCCATAACTGGGCTGAATATTTAATAACTCATCGTATCTTTCATTATAATTAATTTCTTCACTCATTTTAATCCTCCTTTTAATTCACCAATAATATCAATAAAAGAACATATTATTTTATAAAAGCTTCTCGGCTTATTCGATAATCTTCTATATCTTTTATTAATCTCAAATTGAATTGCAACAATATTTAATTTTTCATTAACTGCTTTTGATAAAGTTCTTTTATTTGATTTATATTTCTCATCTACTTTTATATTTTTAATTCTATTTTTATTAAAGCATTTTATTATTAATTTCACTTCTTTTTCACTAACATTATTAAAATTATCACTGCCAATTTCAATTGTATGTGCGTTAGTATTTTCCATACCATGTATATCAATGAAGTGTTTTATATTATTTTCTTTTATATACTTTAGTAAATAAGTTTTATATTCAGTATTTTCATTATAATTTGCATCTTCATTATAATCTGTATTTGTATATATTATATGTACATCTTTATAATGGTTCAAAAGTGTAGCAATTTTTGACGTTCCATATTCTCTAATCTTATTCTTTTTATTTCTAATGTGTCTACCAGCATGAGGAGCAGAAACTAATATATCATTACTTCCTTTAAATACTTTAAAATAACTTCCTTGATAATAAGGCGGTTTTTCTTTATAAGAATACAAAATATCTTTAAATTCATTATTTAATGTGATATGTTTACTTATAAACATCGCATCGCCAAATGAAAAGAACCTATATTCATTTTTAATTGCATGCTCATATGCTTTCATAATTTTATTTCTACTTGCTAAAGCACTTACAAGCATTACCAGAGAACTTTTTGGTAAATGAAAATTAGTAATTAATCCATCAACCACATTAAATTTATATCCTGGATAAATAAAGATGTTAGTGCTTTCATTAGTTGACTTAAAACAATTATATTTTTTATAGTTTGCTTCAAGTGTTCTTACAACTGTGGTACCAACGCATACAATTCTTTTGCCTTCTTTTTTAATTTCGTTAAGCCTAAAAGCCGTATATTCATCAATTTCATATGTTTCACTATGCATTACATGCTTTGTTATATTATTTTCTTCAACAGGTTTAAATGTACCCAGTCCAACATTTAAAGTCACATATAATATTTCAACACCTTTTTTCTTAATACTTTCTAACAGCTCTTTAGTAAAATGAAGTCCCGCAGTTGGAGCAGCAGCACTGCCCGTTACTTTAGCATATACAGTTTGATATCTACTTTGATCACTCAAGTTTTTATGTATGTATGGTGGCAAAGGCATCACTCCAACTTTATTTAATATTTCTAAAAACATACCTTCATAAGAAAATTTTATTAGAGTAATTCCCATTTCTCTTTTTTCTATAACTTCACCAAGTAATATATTGTTAAAATTAATTTTAGTTCCAAGTGACACTCTTTTTTGTGGTTTTACTAAACACTCCCAAGTATCATTGCCTAAATCTCTAAGTAAAAGTACTTCAATTTTAGCATTTGTTTCTTCTTTAATCCCAATAATTCTAGCTGGTATTACTTTTGTATTGTTAAGGACTAAAACATCTTTTGTAGTAAGAAAATCAAGAATATCGTTGAAGTGCCTATCATAAAGTTTACCATTATTTTTATCCAAGACTAAAAGACGAGAATGATCTCTCGTTTTAATTGGTGTCTGCGCTATTAAATTTTTAGGTAAATTATAATTATATAATTCAATATCAGTATTCTTCATATAGACCCCTTTTTAATATCACTAAATATTAACGCATATTATAACAAATTTAAATGTTTTTGTCTATAAAAATATTCTAATAATTTTATTTTAAATCTTCAATATTTTTTAAAATCATTTCTTTACTTTGAAATCCAGATGATTTTGATTTAACTTTCCCATCTTTAACAAATAATAAAGTTGGAACATTCATAATACCATATTCTTGAGCAATATCTCCATGAGCATCTACATCAACTTTGATAATACTTACATTATTTGATATATCTTCAAGTATTGGCATAAGCATTTTACATGGCCCGCACCATTCAGCATAGAAGTCTACTATGTGTACTCCTTCTTTAATAAGATCTTTCAAATCTTCATTTTCTAATTTTTTCATTTTATCCTCCATATATTCCTATTAATTCATTTATCCCAGAAAATTTAAGTTTTCCGTTTTCTTTTAATAATTTTAAATTGTCTATACTTATTATTTCATTATCAAGCATTATATTTAAAGCTTTGTAATTGAGTTCATCTTTTGAAGTGGAACTAGTAATAATAGCTTTTAATTCTTTTATTTCATTCATACTATTTATTGTCTTTTTTAATGTATTACCTATAAATGGTGTGTTGTTAATCATAAACTTACTTATTTTAGAATTGTCAATACCATTTATATTAAAAAACGGTTGATTTAATATAAATAGCATTACAAATATAAGAACATATGATGTGATGAATCCCACTATTGCACCAAGTATTTTTGATAGAAGTCCAAATACAATAGTTATTTCAAATATTTTTTCAATAATACCAGATGCTTTTAAAATAATATTTAATAATGCGGTTAGTATCACGAGTGCTATTATAAATGCAATAAATTCATAAAATAATATATTTAATACTGTAAGTCCTTTGAATAATCCCCAAAAGTTTATAAATGGTACATATTTATAGAATAAAGTTGCTAGCGGATTTTTAAGGTAAAATGCAAGTACTACCACTAAAATAATACCAACAAGAAGTATAACTTCTTTTATAAATCCTCTTTTAATTCCTCCCAAAATACCAACGATAAATAGAATAATTAAAACTGCATCAATAATATTCATACGCTCTCCTATTAACTATTATATTATAATTTTAATGAAAATAAAAGTAAAATATGTTATTATTAATTAAAGGAGACATTATGGTAATAGTTTTTAAAGTAAGCGACAATGTAAAAAAAGAAATGATTGAACACTATAGCTTATCAAGAAGAGATAAAACTCCGCCCTATGCTATTTTCCAAGCAGATGAAGGCGGTAGCGTTATTACTCTTTATGAATCTGGAAAAGCTGTGTTTAGTGGTATTAGTGCTGACATTGATGCCCAATTATGGAAAGATTTAGAAATGCACTTAAATAAAAGAGATATTAATAAGGAATTAAAGGAAAAAGATGCAAAAGATAATGATAAAACTTATTATTACTATGATGCTATAGGAAGCGACGAAGTTGGGACAGGAGATTATTTGTTACCAATTGTAGTAACTGCTTCATTTGTTAAAAAAAATGACATTCCTTTATTAGAAAAATTAAAAATTAACGATTCAAAAAAGATGAGTGATGAAAAGATATTAAGGTGTGCTCCTATTTTAATTAATAAAATTCCACATGAATCAATTATATTGACTAACAAGGAATACAACGAATATAACGAAAACGGATATAACATGAATAAAGTAAAAGCAGTATTACATAACAAAGTTTTATATGCACTTACAAGTAAAAAATATGCATATCAAAAAATAATTGTAGATCAATTTGCTTATCCGAAAGTTTATTTTAGTTATTTAACAAATGAAGAGAATTTGGTGAAAAATATTACTTTTATTACAAAAGCGGAATCAAAAAATTTAAGTGTTGCGGTCGCCTCAGTAATAAGCAGATATTTATTTTTAAAAGAAAAAGAAAAACTAGATAAAAAATATAATTTAGATATTCCAAAAGGTGCAGGATTAGAAGTAGATAATTTTGTTGGAAAATTTATAAAAGACTATGGTAAAACTGAATTATCAAATATAGCAAAAATTAGTTTTGGAAACACAAAAAAAGTTGAGTTGTAATTAACTCAACTTTTCAATTTTTAAAGCTAATGTATTGTTTATCGTATTAGCAGTACCATAATTTAAATTATGTTCTGCACCTAGAGCACATGCGATTAGATCAGAATAAGTTTCTTCGCTTCTATGAGCATGTCTTGTAATAAATTCCAATCTGCTTATAAAATCTTCTTTAGATTCTAATATTCTTTTTGAAAATTCAACAAATCCCTTTTCCTCAACTGGTTTTTCTATGTTGAAGTTAGCTATTTTAGTATAACTCTTACCATTAGTTGGTTCAAAGATAATTTTGTGTAATACTTCATCTAATTTATAAATATATATCATATATTCTATATCTCTTGTATTTGAACGTCCTAATGCTTTATATAAGTATGAATAACTTTCTAATATTTCTTTTCTTTTTAAAGCATCTATTATTTCGTTTTTTCTTTCACGAGTTGTACTTGATAAACCCGGATTTAATACTACTCTTGTTTCGGATTCTGGATTTTGATATTCAAACTTTACAATATTATCATTAATATGTGATGCTGCATTTATAACAATATTTTTTGCTGCAGCAAGTGAAATATCTGTTGGAGTTAAAATATTGTCTTTTTCTAAACTTCTTTCATTTTCAATATAAGCAGCACGATTAAATATGTAATCTTCACTAACTTGCTTTCCATAAATACCTTCAATGTGTTCATCACTTTTGTGAAGTATAACTCCTTCTGAACCTCTTGGAAAGAAAATATCTAAATAGATATGATTATTCTTGTCAAAACATACATAAAAATTTTGAAGTTTTTTACCACCAAAATTCATTCCTTTGTATGCATATATTGATTCAAGTTCCTCAGTCAATAATTCAGCTGGAATTTCACCTAAAAGACTAATGTCAAATGGTATAGCAGATAACTCTTCCTTAGTAATAGTAGAATTTTGCACAAATTTTTGAATTCTTTCGATCAATAACATATTGATACCCCCTTTTTAAATTCTAGTAAATTATAACATAAACACAAAAAAAAGTCAATAAATTCTCTTATTGTGGCGCATATCTTCATATTTCAAACTAACTTTTTTTCTTTATCTCATCTAATAAATTCAATGCTTCTATTGGTGTTATTTCTAACGGATTTATATTTTTTATAAATTCTCTTAGTTCATCTCTTTGTTCAAATTCCATTGAAATTTGTTTTGGAGTTGCTTTCTTTCTATTTTCAGTAGTTTCATATTGTATTAATAATTCTTCAGCTGTTCGAATTACTATATCCGGAAGACCTGCTAAACGAGCAACATTTATACCATAACTTTGATCGACGGGTCCTTCTTTTATTTTGTGTAAAAAACTTATATTTCCATCTATTTCATATACTTCAACATGAACGTTTTTGATATTCTTAAAATGACTTTCCATATTGGTTAATTCATGATAATGTGTAGAAAATAAGCACTTACAACACACTTTATTTGAAACATATTCAATTATAGCACCTGCGAGAGACATTCCATCATATGTACTTGTTCCGCGTCCTAATTCATCAAATAATATCAAACTATTCTCGGTAGCACTTTTTAATGCTTCAGCACTTTCTTTCATTTCAACCATGAAAGTACTATCGCCAGCTACTAAATCATCTGTAGCCCCAATTCTAGTGAAGATTTTATCAAATATTGGAATATTTGCACTTTCAGCTGGTACAAAACTACCAATTTGATTGAGAATAATTAATATTGCTAAGCACCTCATATATGTGGATTTTCCACTCATGTTAGGCCCGGTAATAATCAATATGTTTTTATCTGCATTTAAAATTATATCATTTGCAATATACTCATCTTTTATTACGCTTGCAACCACAGGATGAACTGCATTAATAATATTGATTTTGTGCTCTGAATTTATTTTTGGTAGTACAAAATTATTAGTTTCTGCAATTACAGCAAATGATTGTATTACATCATAAAATGCAATTTTGTTTGAAACTTGTTGAAGATTATATATATTTTTTTTTGCATATTCTCTAATACTCACAAAAAGATCATATTCAAGAGAATTGATTTTTTCTTCTGCATTTAATATTAAATCTTCTTTTTCTTTTAATAATGGAGTAATAAATCTTTCTGAATTAGATATA
>CAZGGW010000011.1:0-4300 GCA_964525365.1 uncultured Muribaculaceae bacterium
AGCAAAAAACTGGTATGAAAATTATTATAAAGCATTTGGCGGAAGTGGCAATAAAATATTAGCAAAAGCAATTGTACTTTCAACTCCTACAGTTGAATCATTTTATAAAAATTTTAATAATTATGTTGATTTTGTTAAAGAATTGGGTTCTACATTCAAAGCACCGGATTTGGGCGATTTTACAGTTATAGAATCTTTTGAAAATAATTCTCAATTAAAAAGCATAGCTCAAGATGATAAAATTATAAGGGGAACTTTTCAAGAGTCAAAATTGGGGAAAAAGGGTGAAGGTTTATTTATGGGGTCCTTAGTAAATCAAGGCAATTATAATTTGTTGGGCTTTGATTCAATGTATTATACAATGTATAATGTGATTGGGATATCTGCTGGAGAAGATGACTTTGTTAATTATAAAGAAATTCTTATAAATTCTTTGAATTCCTTAGTCTATAAAGATTCGTTCGTCAATCAAACAATTAATGATATTGAACAGTCAACTAAAAATGCTCTTGCAATTAATAAATCAATAAATGATGCTTTTAATTCTTATAATAATGCGTGGAATAGTAGGCAAGTAACCTATGACATAATAAGTCAAAAACAAAGTGATGCAACACTTGGATACGAGAGAGTTTATGATACGCAAACAGGTAATATATATAAAGCTTACAATGGGTTTGATGATGATTATACTGGAAATAGATATCAAGCAATAACTGATGAAATGTATAGTCAACCGGTAAGCGGTTATATAGAAAAGTAGGTTTACATGAAGAAAAAAATATTATTTATTGCTGTTGCATTAATTAGTATAACTGGATGCAAAACTAAGGATTTGCTTTCTTTTCAAGATATACAAGAGATAAAATATATTAATGAAAATAAAGCAAGCATTTCTTCTATTGTTGTTCATAAAACTACACTTGCAAGTAATGATTGTTATAAAGTTGATGTTGAGGAAGCATATAAAATCATTAATAATATAAAAATAATAAAAAAATCAAATATTTTTGTCACTGACGACTACTTATCATATATTTTTATATTTAATGATGAAACAAAAAAATCAGTTTATTTTGAAGGAAAATATTTAGTAACTAATAAAGAAAGTTATAATATTGAAAACTTTCCACAAATAGAATTGAAAGAAAAAAATATTATTGAATGTCAGTACTAAATTAATAGTTTGAGATTGGCAATAAATTATTCGTTTTTGGCAAAAATGAATTATAAAATAACTATGGAAAATATATGCTTTTATAAATTGTATGGATTTTGGTAAATGTGAGTTTAGTATATTAAAAATAAAAAATTGTACCCTGTCTCTACAAGCCATAGCTTTATCGATACATCTGATAATAAAATTTTAAATATGGTATACTCCCTAATAGGAGGATGATATCTGTGAATGAATTCAAAAAATCTAAAAAAAATTTAAAAAATGATATGTTGGTGTTATTTATTTTTGAAATAATTATTCTAGTAGCATCAATTATAGTAAAAGAATATAACTCTTTTACTATAATTTTTTCATTATTATTTTTTATAGGCTTTTTAAAAGCAAAAGATGGTAAAAAAATAGCTGGAACTATCGGAATTATTACTGGTATATTAATGATGCTAACAATTTTTACGCTTGACTTAATTGATGTACTACTGGGTTTGTTTGTTTTGCTGCATTCAATTAAATATAATAAAAGTTATATTAAAAAATGAGCATATTATCGTTCGTTTATAATGAAAGAGGTCCAAGTTTTTTAGTGTTGTGATAAAATAATTTACATATAGAGGTACAAAAATATAAAAAAACTTGTTATTTGTGTTTTAACTGCATTGTCTATTACTTTAATTTTGATAGTTTCAAATTATTTTTGTGATACATATGAAGATTTAAATGAAACCGATAAAATTATTTTATCTGAACTTGCAAATTTTTATCAAAAAAATAAAATACAAAGTATTTGGAGTAATTATAATTTTGATGACAAAACAATTGTCGCATTAAACGGAACTTTGGGAAATACATATATTATTAATCCAAAAAAAGAAATAAAAAGTTTATTTATTACTAAAATAGATATGCCAGAAGACAAAAAAATTGAAGTTTATAGAACTTCAATATTAGATTTGCAATTTTTAAAGATTAGAATGGATTTTGGTAATTTTAATACAATAGGAAAAAAATGTAATGTACATGGCAATGAAATCTATTATACAAAATATAATTTAAAAGAGTCTATTGAGCAAAGAAATACTTCGAGACATTATATAACTTTTTTAACGCACGAAGCTTTTCATTATTATATGCAAGAAAATTGGCCAGACGGAGATGGATTTACTGGCAATTTAACCAGTGAAGATATAGAATTAATTTCATCTGAATATGATATTCTTTCAAAAATACAAGTACAATTAAAGAAAAAAGTTCAATCTAGAAAAATATTAATTGAATATGCAAAAGCTTACATTGATATAGTTGAAAAGCGAATCGCTCTAAATCCCAAATATTTGAAAAACGAATTATCTGTAGAAACTATTGAAGGCACTGCAAACTATGTGAGTATAAAAGCTTCTGATATGGTTAATTATGATTATGGCATTCTTTATTTTGATAATACAAATAATGTTAAATTTTCTGATATAATACCGGAACTGAAATCAGGGAAAATTAACAATAGTTTTCTTTTTAATAGAATGCCATATGAAACTGGAGCTTTGTTATGCGAAATAGCTGATGCCTTGAAAATAAATGATTGACAAGACGACTTGAATGATCAAACAATTGAAAATCCAGTATATCTATATGACATAATTAAAAATTATTTGAGTAAATTATAGCTTGGAAGTTTTATACCAATTGTATTAAAAATCGCATTATATAAATATGGACAATTATATAGAATATAATTGATTTTTAAATTGATGACTTTTAATTGAATTTTTAGTAGAATAGTGTTAGGAGAGTAAAAAAATGGAAAAAGTAAAAGTATATTATTGTAAGGATATTACATCAAAAAATTTAATAAAAATATATGAAGCATTAGGAGTAAAGCTATTAGGAAATATTGGAATAAAGATTTCTACTGGTGAAAGGGGTTCGAAAGGATATTTAAAGGCTGATTTAATTGGTCCTCTAGTAAAAAGATTAAATGGTACTATTATAGAATGTAATACAGCATATGATGGTGCAAGAAACACGCTGGAAGAACATATGAAGGTAGCAAAAGAACATGGTTTTACAAAATATGCCAATGTGGATATTATGGATTCTGAAGGTGATATGAAGATTGAGGTAAATAATGGAAAACATTTACAATATAATTTAGTTGGAGCTCATTTAGTTAAATATGACTCTATACTTAATTTAGCCCATGGTAAAGGACATGCTATGGGTGGATTTGGAGCAAACTTAAAAAATCAATCTATAGGTGTTGCTTCTAGAAATGGAAAAACATATATTCACACTGCTGGTGTTACTTCAAATCCCAATGAACTATGGAATAATTTACCAAAACAGCAGGATTTTATTGAGTCAATGGCTGAGGCAGCTATGTCTGTATCTGATTATTTTAAGAAAAGCAATAAACAGATTGTTTATATCACCGTTATGAATTTTTTATCGGTTGATTGTGACTGTGATAAAAACCAAACTGATCCGGTTATGGAGGATTTGGGAATAGTAGCATCTCTAGATCCAGTAGCAAATGATCAAGCATTTATAGATATGATTTGGAATTCTAATGTAGTGGGAGCAAAAAAGATGCAAGAAAGAATTGATGGATTACTTGGAAGACATATTTTAGAATATGCTGAAGAAATTGGACTCGGAAGTACGTCTTACCAATTAATTAATATTGATGAATAATAATAAATATAAAGATTTCAAAAAAAGTTATTTGCTTTGAATCAATCTTATTTTACTATACAAATGTGATGCGTGAAGCCAAGAATTAATGAAAAGGATTATAAGTATTTAGAGTTTTTGTTAAAAAAGAAATTAAAAAATAATGTTTGATATGCTATAATAAATATTAGGAGAGTGTTTATGATATTAGTAGTTCTAGCAGCAGGTATGGGAAGTCGTTTTGGAGGCTTAAAGCAAATTGAACCAGTTGGCCCCAATGGAGAATTTATTATCGACTATTCAATATTTGATGCATTACGTGTTGGGTTCGATAAAGTTGTTATGATTATCAAAGAAGAAAATTATGATATTTTTAAAGAAACAATAGGTAAAAGAATTGAAGATAAAATTGATGTTGAGTATGTATTTCAAAATAATAATAATGTTCCAGTAAGC
>CAZGGW010000011.1:4310-27341 GCA_964525365.1 uncultured Muribaculaceae bacterium
AAGCATACCAGATGATAGAGTAAAACCTTTAGGAACAGGTCATGCCATTTTATGTTGCAAAAATGTAGTGGATGGGAATTTTGCTATGATAAATGCAGATGATTTTTATGGATATGATAGTTTTAAAAAAATAGCTGAATTTTTGAAAAATAATAAAGATTATAGTGAATATGCTGTTGTTGGATATCATGCAATTAATACTATCACTGAAAATGGTTCAGTTAAAAGAGGAGTGTGTGATAGTAAAAATGGATATTTAACAGATTTAATTGAATGTAAAATTGAAAAGAATGAGTTTGGTTTATTAGCGAGCCCATTATCTGGAGTTGATTCGTTTGATATTGATGAAAATCAATTGGTTTCAATGAATATGTTTGGTTTTACACCCAAAATATTTGAATATTTAGAAGTTAGATTTAAAAGTTTTTTAGAAGAAAACAATTTGGATACATGTGAATATTTAATACCAGAAGTGGTTTCGGAACAAATGAAAAATAAAGAAATAAAAGTACAAGTTTTAGATACGACATCAAAATGGTATGGAGTTACCTATAAAGAAGATAAAGAATATGTAGTAAATGCAATAAAAAGTATGGTTAAAGATGATATTTATCCAAATGATTTATGGAAATAATATTCAAAATTTATTTTTTATATAAAGGAGAATCAAATGTTAATAAAAACAGTTAATTTAGCAAAAAAATACAAAGATAAAGTCGCAGTTAATAATCTAAATTTAGAAATAAAAGAGAATGAATTATTTTCTCTTTTGGGTGTAAATGGAGCGGGAAAAACCACAACTATTAAAATGCTTTCATCTTTAATTCTACCAAGTAGCGGAAAAATATTAATAAATGAAAAAAATATGACTGAAAATATAGAAAAAATTAAGTCTATAATGAATGTTTCTCCACAAGAAACTTCTATTGCTTTAAATTTAACAGTCAGAGAAAATTTATATTTTATAGCGGGAGTTTATCAAATAGAAAATAAGAATGAAAAAATAGAAGAGCTTATAAGACTTTTTGATTTGAATGAAGTATTAAAACAAAAAGCTAAAACATTGTCGGGCGGGTGGCAAAGAAAACTATCTATTGCTCTTTCGTTAATAAATACTCCTAAAATATTGTTTTTGGATGAACCGACATTAGGACTTGATGTAATTGCTAGAAAAGAACTTTGGAATATAATTGAAAATTTAAAAAAGACTACCACTATTATTTTAACAACGCATTACATGGAGGAAGCTGAGTGTTTATCAGATAAAGTGGGAATAATGGTTAAAGGAAATCTTATAGAGGTCGGAACACCTAAAGAAATTATTAAAAAAGCAAAAACGAAAACGTTTGAAGACGCATTTATAAGTATTTCAACAGGAGGTAAATTATGAGAACAATAAATTTTGCCAAAAGGAATTTCAAAGAGATAATCAGAGATCCAGTAAGTATTATTTTTGCGATAGTGTTGCCCTTATTCCTATTGTTTATTTTTCAACAATTTAATATACCCAGTGATATATATAAAATAGAAAATTTTACTCCTGGAATTATTGTATTTAGTTTTTCGTTTATTTCATTATTTACTGCGACATTGGTTTCGAGTGATAGAAATACTTCATTTTTAATAAGACTTGGAGTTAGTCCAATGAAATCTTATGAATACATATTTGGGTATGTGCTTTCTGTTTTACCTATTGTTTTGATTCAAAATATAATGTTTTTTAGTCTTGCGTTATTGCTTGGACTAAATTTTAGCATTCATATTATTTTTACAATATTAATTTCTATCCCTCTTTCTGTTTTATTTATAATGCTTGGTATTTTAATAGGATCAATTACAAGTGAAAAAGCATCATCTGGAGTTGGAAGTATTATTGTACAATTAGTAGCATTTACTAGTGGAATGTATTTTTCAACTGATTTAACTGGTAAAGTATTCAACATAATTTGTAATAGTTTACCATTTAAGTATACTTTAAATATAATCAAAGATACATTAAACGCAGTTTCATTAAATCTTAAAGATATATTAGTGTTTACGTTATATCTGTTAGTAGTATCTATAATTTCTGTTATAATTTTCAAGAAGAAAATGATAAGTGATAACAAATAAATTTTAATGAAAAAACTTTTGCTTGATTTTTCGTTTAAAAAGTAATATAGTTTATATATTATTTTTTTATTAGGAGAGTGTATGGAATCTATAAATTTTGAAAAGTTTATAAATTTGGTGACTTCATATAATAAAGATGAGGTTAGTATTGTTACGCTTGCTTATGAATATGCCATGGAGCATCATAAAAATCAATATAGAGAAAGTGGAGAAGAATATATTTCTCATCCTTTAGCTGTTGCCTATACTTTAGCAGAAATGCATGCAGATAAAAATACACTTTGTGCTTCTTTGTTACATGATGTACTTGAAGATACAAATGCAACAACGTATGAGATAAATGAATTGTTTGGGAGTGAAGTACTTACATTGGTTGATGGGGTAACTAAAATAAGAAAAATGAATTTTGATTCTAAAGAAGAAGAAAATGATGCTAATATGCGAAAAATATTAGAAGCAATGCAAAAAGATATTCGAATTATTATAATTAAATTAGCGGATAGATTACATAATATGAGAACTTTACAATACAAAACGATTAAAAAACAAAAAGAAAACTCTATGGAAACATTAAGTATATACGCACCTCTTGCTTATTTAATTGGAGCTTATAGAATTGAAAGTGAACTCGAAGATTTATCTCTTCAATATTTAAAACCTGATACTTATAAAGAAATTAATGATAAAATAGAAATAATTAGACCAGAATATATGAACACATTGAATGAAGCTGCAGACACAATAGGACACTCTTTAACCGTTAATGGATTATTACCATTTGAAATTAAAAAAAGAATGAAGAATATATATGGAATTTATAGGAAATTAGAAAAATATAAAAAAATCACAAATATACACGATTTAATTTCTTTAAAAATAATGATGCCAGAAAAATTAGATTGTTATGTATGTTTGGGATTAATACATGAGTTATATCATCCAATCAATTCAAAATTTAAAGATTATATTTCTAATCCAAAAACAAATAAATATTCTTCTTTGCATTCCACAATTTATAGTAGTGATGGAAAATTGATTCAGACTCAAATTAGAACATTTGATATGGACAAAATTGCATCTTTTGGTTTACTTTCTTACTGGGATATCAATAAAGAAAAAGCAAAGGAAGCAATGCACAGCGACTTAGATAGCGATTTTCAATTTTTTAAGACTTTAAAACAATTATATGAATTATCTCAAACTAATAAAGAATTTGTTGATTTAGTAAAAAAAGAGGTATTATGTGAGACTATTTATGTGTATGATGATATTGGAGAAGTTTACTCTTTACCCAAAGATGCTACTATAGTTGATTATGCATGTAAAAAAGATAAAGAATTAGCAAATCATTTGATAGGGGCGATGGTAAATGATGAGTATGTTACAGTTGATTGTGTGCTAAATAATAAAGATAGAATTATTTTATTTACTAAAGATAATACAAATATATCTAAACAAGAATGGGATAATATAAGTAATACCGCTTTAGCAAAATCTATGATAAAAAAATAAAAATATAGATATTTTTGCATATATTTGTTAAAATATAAAAAAGAAAGAAGGATATCATGACTTTAAAATTAGAAAATATATTAAAAGATATATTTATTAAACTGGGATATAATATTGAATATGCTAAAATCAGTGAATCAAAAATGAAAAATTTATGCGATTATCAAGTTAATAGTTCATTTTATTTGGCCAAAGAGCTTAAAAAAGCACCGATTGAAATAGCGAACACCATTATTGAAGAACTTAAAAAATATGACGATTTTGATGAAGTATCATTTTTGAATGGTTTTATTAACTTGAAATTATCTGATAAATTTATAAATGATAATATTAAAAATTTAGAACAAACAGATTATGGTATAAAAAAAGAAAATAAAACAACAATAGTAGATTATGGTGGGCCAAATATTGCGAAGCCTCTTCATGTAGGACATTTAAGGCCAGCAATTATTGGAGAAAGTATAAAGAGAATATTTAAAAGAGTTGGTCACTATACGATTGGTGATACTCATCTAGGGGATTATGGACTTCAAATAGGTCAAGTAATATATGGATTACAAAGAGAAAATATAAAAATAGAAGATATTCAATTAAAAGATTTGGATAGGATATATCCAGAAATGAGCAAGCTTTGTAAAGAAGATGAAAATGTACATGAAAAATGTAAAAAAATAACCTTAGATTTACAAAATAACAATGAAGAATATCAAATGTACTGGAAAAAAATATGTGAAGTTTCTTTAGATGATATAAAATGTTTATATAAATATTTAGATGTAGATTTTGAACTTTGGAATGGAGAGAGTGATGAATTTCCTTATATTTCAGAAGTTACAAAATTATTAGAAGAAAATCATCTATTAGAAGATGATAATGGTACTAAAATTATTAAAATACAAAACGAATCTGATGAGAAAGAAATGCCACCATTAATTTATCAGAAAAATGATGGGGCGTATTTATATTCAACTACAGACTTAGCAACTATATATCAAAGAATGAAAGATTATAACCCTGACAATATAATATATGTTGTTGATTTAAGACAATCATTACATTTTGAACAAGTGTTTAGAGTTTGCAATCTTATCGAATTATCTAAACATACTCATTTAGAACATGATGGTTTTGGAACTGTCAATGGTCTTGATGGCAAACCGTTTAAAACGAGGGATGGATCATTGTTAAAACTTCAAGATTTAATAAGCCAAATTGAGGAATTGTTTATAAATAAAAAAGAAGAAAATAAAAATATGTCTGCCGAAGATATTAGAATTTTAACCAATGCAATTATAAAATATGCGGATCTTCAAAATAATAGGGAAAAGAATTATATATTTGATATCAATAAATTCGCAGATGTTAATGGTAAGACAGGACCTTATATCTTATATACCGCGTTGCGTATTAAGAAAATAATTGATTCTAATGATTATACAAATTTGATCGGTGATAAAATATATAATGATTACGATAGAAATTTAAGAATGCAGTTACTTCAGTATAATGAATTCATTCACAGAGCTGTCGACACTAAAATGCCTTCTTTTATTGCAGAATATTTATATAATTTATGTTCATTAACTAATGCATTTTATCAAAATAATAACATTTCAATTTTGGAAGATAAGATAAATAAAAACGATTGGCTATTTATACTCGATCTTACATATAAAATTATTAAAGATGCGCTTGGATTGCTTGCTATAGAAATACCTTCTGAAATGTAAAAACAAATTTTTTAAAAGAAATTTGTTTTTTTTAAAGTGTTTTGTTTTTTTAATTACTATAATAATAGTAGGAGGGCATTTGTGAATAAAAAACTAATAATAAAACAACGCGGTTTTAAAGATTGTGGCGTTGCCTGCTTACTTTCTGTTATAAGGTATTATAATGGAAATATTTCTACAGAAGAGCTATCGTACTTAATAAGAACAACAAGTGAAGGTGTAAATGCTTACAGCATGATAGAAGGAATGAAGAAAATTGGATTTAATGGATATGGTGTGAGTATTGATTTTTCACAGTTAGTTAATTCAGTTATTACTTTACCTGTAGTAGCACATACACAGTTTTCGAATATGACTCATTTCGTTGTTATTTATAAAATAAATACTAAATCTAAAACACTAAAATTAATGGATCCGAATTTTGGCTTTAGAAAAGTAAGCTTTTCAAATTTTGAAAAAGAATATTTAAGTACAATTTTATATTTTTATCCTGAAAAACCTATTCCCAAATTGGAAAATAAAAATAGTTTTTTGCTGTATATTTTAAAATATTCTTTGAAATATAAGAACATTGTTATTTGGATAATACTTTTATCCATATTAACTTTAATGTTTACAATTCTGAACAGTTATTATTTTAAAATAATTATTGATTATGTATTAGTAAATTTCACAATTGAATTGTTAGCGCATATATTTCTTATATTTTTTGTCTTTGTTGTTTCCAAAAACATATTAGAATATATTAGAGGTAAACTTTTAATAAACATAAATAATAGGGTTTCCATCTTTATAACAAATGAAGCATCTCGTCATATAATGTGCCTTCCGTATGCTTATTTTAAAAACAAACCTACAGGAGAAATCACTAGTCGTCTTTTGGATTTGGAAAATTTTAAAAATTTATTATCCAATATTGTAGTTAATATATTTGTGAATATTTTAATGATTATAATGAGTATGATGGTGTTGATTTTTATTAATAAAACATTGTTTTTATTTAGTTTGTTGCTTATATTTTTATATTTTATAATCGCAACTGTATATTCAGTAATTTTTAAATTCAAAATAAGAAACATTGAAGAAGAAGAGGGTGTGTATACAAAAGAATTAACTGAATATATTGAAGGTTATGAAACTATAAAAAATTTAAATTTAATTAATAAAATTATTTTTAAATTACAAATGCGATATAATTCATTATCTTTAAAAATTAAAAATTTTTCTGAGAAGGTTAATTCTTCAATTTTGTATAAGAATTTAGTAAATGATTTGGGATTATTATTAATTAATAGTATAGGACTATATTTTGTTTACAAACAAAAAATTACATTAGGAGATTTAATAGTATTTAATTCATTAGTTTTATTTTTTACAGAGCCATTAAAACAAATATTAGATTTAGAACCAAATATAAGATACGCCATTACTTCTTATGAAAGAATTAATGATTTGCTTATGATTAAAGAGGAAAGTTACAATGATCTTGATAAACTAATGATAAATGGTAATATTTGTATAAAAAATTTGACTTACTCCTATAATTACTTGAACAATATTGTTGATATTAAAGATTTGACTATCAATGATAAAGATAAAATATTGTTGTATGGTAAGAGTGGCAATGGGAAAAGCACGTTAATGAAAATAATATTAAAATATTTAAATGAATATTCAGGTAGTATCATGATAAATAACATAAATCTTGTTGATATAAATACTGATATAATAAGAAATTCATTTGTATATGTTTCTCAGAATGAAAGATTATTTTGTGACACTATTAAAAGCAATATTATACTCGAAAGAGATACATCAGAAGATGAATATAATGAAGTTATAAAAATAAGTAGGGTTGATGAAATAATTAACTCCAAAAAATTACGAAATGATTTTTTGATTGAAGAAAATGGATTTAATTTAAGTGGTGGTGAGAAGCAAAAAATAATACTCGCTAGGGCATTACTAAAGAAATCGAATTATATAATACTTGATGAAGCTCTAAGTGAAGTCGATTTTAGCTGTGAAAAAGAAATAATTAAAAATATCATTGAAAAATACGAAGAAAAGACTATTATTTATATTTCTCATAAGGAGGAAATAATAAGCATGTTTAATCATAAATTTTTCTTTGAGGAAAGGAGTCAAAATGCTTGAAAAAGGTGAATTAATTCAAATAACTGGGGGAGCGGCAAAAGTTGGTTTAATAGCTGCGATTATCTCGGGGGTTGTATTCATTATAGGAGTCATTGATGGATATTTACGCCCAAAAAAATGCAATAGTTAGGAGGAATATGAATAAAATAGAGTTAATTCAAATAGTGGGTGGTGCATCTATTTCTGGTACTGTTCTAAATGCTTTAATAAGGGCAATAAATGCTTCTTTAGAAGTTGGAAGAAGTTTAGGCAGTGCGATTAGAAGATGGAAAACTAAGACATCATGCGCTGTTTAATAATAAGGTTCTCTTTTTGAGAACCTTTAATATAAATTAAATGTAAAAACAATTGTAATGACACAAGAATTATGATATATTTTTTAATAGTGAGGTAGTCAAAATGGATACTAATATTTTGAGGTTTTTAGATAAAATAGATTTTGATAAAGAAAAGTACCATATATTTGAAGGAGCAAAAATAGTAAATGTTGAAGTACGCGAAGATGAAAAAAAATGGATTGTTAGTATTTCTCTAAATTCTTTGTTAAACATAAATGATTTCAAAGATTTATGTGAAAAAAGCAAAAATATGAAAAACGTTGATAAAATATATTTCAATTTTAAATTTAAAGAATCAAATACATATTTAAAAGATTATTTTTTATATTATTTTGATATTTTAAAAGAGAAATGTCCAATGTTACAAAGTATAACGAATCAAAGAATAGAAATTGAAGGATGTTCTATAAATATAAAGGTAATTAATAAAATAGAAGAAAAAAAAGTGTTTTCCTTAAAAGAAAAAATGCATGAGTTTTTAAAACATATGGGGTTTAATGATTTCAATATTGAAACTATATATGATGAAGAAGAAAAAAGTAATCTTTTAAGTGAAATTAAAAATAATGAATTAAAAAAGGAAAAGAAAAAAGAAGGACCACAAATTATTTTTGGATCTTTTATTAAAGGAAACATTTCATATATTAAAAATTTAATTGCTGAGGACGGGAATATAATTGTAGAAGCATATGTTTTTGGCATAGATATTAAGCATACTGCGAAAGGATATGTAATTTTTACATATAAAATAAGTGATAAAACAGATAGTATAGTCGCAAAATTATTTATGAAGGAAACTGATAATAGTGTAAAAATATTAGAGGATTCCATACTTGAAAATAATTGGTATAGATTTCATGGCTATATTAAATATGATACATATATGAATGATTTAGTATTTAATATTAGAGATATAATGACTATGCAAAAAGAAGAAGAAAAAAGAACTGATGATGCTCCACAAAAAAGAGTGGAACTTCATTTACATACTAATATGAGTCAAATGGACGGGCTGATAGATTATAAAAAATTAATAAAAAAAGTAAATGATTTTGGTCATAGGGGCTTTGCCGTTACTGATAAAAATGCTATTCAAATATTTCCTAAAATATATAAAGAAAAAGGGGATTTAAAAGTTTTATTTGGTAGTGAAATATTTGCTATTGATGATAGTACTTCCATTTCCACAAATGAAACAGATGAAAAACTAAATGATACTTTTGTTGTTTTTGACTTTGAAACAACTGGTCTTAATGCATTTGGCAATGATTCAATCATAGAAATTGGTGCGGTTAAAATAAAAAATGGAGAGATTATAGAAAAATACAATGAGCTAATCAATCCGGGCAGTAAATTAAGACAAGAAATCATAAATATTACTTCGATTACTGATGAAATGTTAAAAGGAAAAGATAACGAAGAAAACGCTTTCAAAAGATTTAAAGCGTGGTATAAAAAATATCCAATGGTTGCGCACAACGCAAAGTTTGATGTTTCATTTATAAAAAGTGCCTATTTAAAATATAATTTAGGTGAGTTTACTAATACGGTAATAGATACTCTTGAATTATCAAGAGCTATGAATCCGGATGAAAAGCATCACAATTTAAGTACTTTGGTAAAAAGGTTTAATATTGAATTTGATGAAACTGCCCATCACAGAGCAGATTATGATGCTGAAGGAACCGCTTTATTATTTCATAAAATGGTGACTAGTTTAGGATCAAATTATCAAGATGTAAAGGATTTATCAAAACTTATAAATAAAGAAAATTTAATAAAAACTGTTAGACCATTTCACATGAATATATATGCTATAAATAATATTGGTCTTAAAAATCTATTTAAAATAATAAGTTATGTAAATACCAAATATTTTTACAAGACTCCAAGAATACCCAAAAGTGTGTTAAATGAACTTAGAGAAGGATTAATATTTGGATCGGGTTGTTCCTCAGGAGAAGTTTTCGAAGCAGCAAAGACAAAGAGCAAAGAAGATTTAATTAGTATAATTAATTTTTATGATTTTATAGAAGTAAATCCTCCTAGTATATTAACGCATTTGGTTGAAAAGTCTGAGTTTTCTAGTGAATTTGAATTAAAAGATAATATTAAGAAAATAATAGATGCAAGTGATGCGGTAAATAAATTAGTATGTGCTACGGGAGACGTTCATACGTTGGATCCTGAGGATAATATATATAGAGAAATCCTGGTTAATCAAAAGCAACCGGGCGGAGGATTTCATCCATTGTGTAGGAATAATATTAAAACGATACCTAATGCCTTTTTTAGGACAACTCAAGAAATGTTAAAAGATTTTGATTTTTTAGGTGAAGAGAAGGCTTACGAAATAGTTGTTACAAACACAAATAAAATATTAGATTTAAGTGAAGAAGTGGAGGTGTTGAAACCTGATCTATATGCTCCTAAGATGGAAAATTCCGCTAATATTATAACAGAGATGGTTTATTCAAATGCAAAAAGAATGTATGGTGAAAAGTTACCTAGTTTGATAGAAGAACGTTTAGAAAAAGAATTAGGCGGAATAATAAAAGGTGAATATGATGTTATATATTTAATAGCTCAAAAATTAGTCCAAAATTCAAATGAGCATGGATATATTGTTGGATCCCGTGGTTCTGTTGGTTCTAGCTTAGTTGCGACATTTATGAATATAACTGAGGTAAATCCATTACCGCCACATTATGTATGCCCTAAATGTCATAAATGCTTATTTCAAGATGAAGAAGGCCAAGAATATAGCTTAAAGTATGGAAGCGGTTTCGATATGCCGGATAAATTATGTGATTGTGGTACTAAATTTAATAAACAAGGTCAAGACATACCATTTGAAACATTTCTGGGATTTAATGCTGATAAAACACCAGATATTGACCTTAATTTTTCTGGTGAATATCAAGCAAAAGCTCATGATTATACAAAAGTGTTATTTGGAGAAAATTATGTTTATAGAGCTGGAACAGTAACCACCATTGCAGAAAAAACGGCTTTTGGTTTTGTACGTGGTTATATGGAAGAAAAAGGTGTTTCTTTAAGGCGCGTTGAAATTGAAAGATTGGCTAAAGGAATAACCGGTATAAAAAGAACGTCTGGTCAACACCCAGGTGGAATAATTGTAATACCATCATATAAGGATGTTTTTGATTTTACTCCTTATCAATATCCTGCCGAAAATATAAATTCTTCATGGTATACAACACACTTTGAATTCCATGATATTGAACCAAATGTATTAAAATTAGATATATTAGGACATGATGACCCTACAGTGCTTAAGTATTTGCAAGATTACACAAAATTAAAAATAGAAGATGTTCCACTTGATAATATAAAAGTACTTAGTTTATTTTCAAGTCCAGAAGCATTAGGAATAACAGAAGAACAAATAGGATATAAAGTTGGAACACTCGGAATACCAGAGTTTGGAACCAATTTTGTTATGAAAATGCTTGAAGAAATATTGCCACATAGTTTTGCAGATCTAATTAAGATATCTGGATTATCACACGGAACTGATGTTTGGAATGGTAACGCTAGGGATTTAATATTAAATAAAACTTGTGAATTTAAACAAGTAATAGGATGCCGTGATGATATAATGGTTTATTTAATACAAAGTGGTATTGAAAAAGGACAATCTTTTAAAATTAGTGAATTTATAAGAAAAGGTAAGACACATAAAGAGGCTGAAAAATGGGCGGAGTATAAAGATATACTGAAAGAGTATAACGTACCAAACTGGTATATATCTTCTTGTGAAAAAATAAAATATATGTTTCCCAAAGCACATGCTTCCGCGTATGTAATAAATGGCTTTAGGGTTGCATATTATAAACTTTATTTTCCTCTTGAATATTATTGCGTTTATTTATCTATTAGAAAAAGTGATTTTGATATTGATTCTATGGTAAACGGACAAAATTCAGTAAAACATATGTTAAGTGAAATCAAAGAAAAAGGTTTTAATGCTAGTGATAAGGAATTAAATATATATGGTACTTTAGAAATAGTAAATGAAATGATGTGTAGAGGATATAAAATTGAAAATATTTCTTTGGAAAAGTCAGATGCAATAATGTTTAAGATTAATGCTGATAGAACCGGTTTAATTCCTCCATTTGTAACATTAGATGGGATGGGAGATATAGCAGCTAAAAAAATAGTTGAAGAAAGAAATAAATGCGCATTTGTAAGTATTGAAGATTTACAAAATCGTGGAAAGGTCTCAGAAACTCTTATAAATAAAATGAGAGATTTAGGTGTATTAAATGATATACCCGAGAGTTCTCAATTAAGTTTATTTTAAAATAAAAGAATCACAGTATTAATATGTTTGAAAAAAATTCATCAATTAATACTCTGTCGTGATTCTTTTTATATTATATAAAATTTTTATAATATTATACTATGAAAACAATTTGAGTGTGACTGTTCTATAAGCCTTGGCAAGTGGACCCACGCCAAGCAAAGTTCCTCCAAAATATCTTACAACTACAATTAAAACATTGTCTATATTTTTTAAATGAATGACATTTAATAGTTGACTTCCAGAAGTTCCACTGGGTTCTTTATCTTCATATTTCTTTTCTAAAGGCCCAATTTTATATGCATAAACAATATGTTTTGATTTTTTATGTTTTTCTTTCAATATATTCAATTCGTTAATAACATCATCAACGTTTTTAATATCAAAGTAATAAGCAATAAATTTTGATTTTTTAATTTCTATAAATACTTCTTTTTTCATATAATTATCATACTCTAATAAAAACCAAATTACAAATTATTAATTATAATAAATTTTATCTAAATAAAATTCTGGTTCACATGTAAGATTGATTCCAATAGATTTAAGAGCGGTGAAGTCTCCAGCGTCAAGTATATAAGTGGCATGAGCATCACAAAATTTTAATTTTTTCAAATTAGTAAGTGCCTGTTTAATAACTGGATTTGTTGCGGATGAAATACTTAGCGCTATTAATACTTCTTGTAGTTGTAATTTGTAATTATAATTATTAAATGATATTTTATAATTCAAAATCGGTTTTAATATAGTAGGGGATAATAATTTTATTTTATCTGGTATGTTTGTAAGTTCTTTAAGAGCATTAATTATTACACTACTTGCTGGAGATAAAAGTTTTGTTTCTTTCCCAGTTATTATTTTTCCGTTTGGTAATTCAAGAGATATAACCGGTACTTTTTCTTTTTCAGATTTTTTTAATGATGGTTTTACAACTTCCAAATAGTTTGTATTAAGATTTAAACTATTCATTAAAACCTCAATTCTTCTAGGAACCTCTGCATCTACTAATCCTTTTTTATAATTGACTTTTTCATTATATAATCTTCTAACTATTTCTTTTTTAGCTGCATCGCAAACCATTTTATTATCACTTATACAATATCCAATTACATTCACTCCCATATCTGTTGGAGAATTATATATGCTTTTTTTAGTTATTTTATCTAATATTTTTTTTACTACTGGGAATAATTCTAAATCTCTATTATAATTTACTGCGACTTGATTATAAGTTGATAAATGAAATGAATCAATCATGTTTAAATCATTTAATTCGGCGGTTGCTGCTTCATAAGCAATATTGATTGGATGATTTAAATCCAAATTCCATACCGGAAATGTTTCGAATTTTGCATATCCAGCGTTTATATTATTTTTGTGTTCATGATAAAGTTGAGAAAGACAAGTAGCTAATTTTCCCGATCCAGGTCCAGGGGCATTTACTAAAATCAAAGGTTTGGTTGTTGTAATATACGGATTGGCACCATATCCTTTTTCACTCACTATTGTTTCAACATCATTAGGATATCCTTTTGTAAAAGTGTGGATATATGTTTTCAAGTTTTGACGATTTAATTTTTTAATAAATTTATCTACACTTGGTTGTTGTGCGTACAAAGTAATAACAACGCTATTGACTTTAAATCCAAGATCTCTTGATTTATTAATTAATCTAATTATTTCAATATCATAGGTAATACCATATTCAGCTCGTGTCTTATTTTTTTCTATGTCATTGGCATTTATGCAAAAGATTATTTCCAGATCATTTTTTAATTCTTGAAACATTTTGATTTTTGAATCTGGCTTAAAACCAGGCAATATTCTAGCGGCGTGAGTATCATCAAACAATTTACCTCCAATTTCAAGATATAGTTTATCAAACATTTGAAGTCTTTCTTTTATTTTTTCACTTTGAAGTTGTGCATACTTTTTATTATTAAATCCATTTTTCATTTTAATACCTAACCTATTCTTGTAATAATTTATCATAAAAAAACACAAAATAATAGTATATAATTTATAAAAAAATAGTGATATAATAAGATTAAACCCATACAAAAAGGAGGAATAATGTTTGTAGAAGAATTGAAACTTGTTCCTAAAAAAAGTGGATGTTACTTGATGAAAAACAAAAATAATGTAGTTATTTATGTAGGAAAAGCAAAAAATTTATTTAATAGATTAAAAAGTTATTTTAATGGTAGGGCAATAGGTAAAACGGCAGTACTTGTTAGTGAAATTTCTTATTTTGAATACATTGTAACCAACAGTGAATTAGAAGCTTTTATATTGGAACTTAACTTAATAAAAAAGTATGATCCAAAATATAATATTTTACTTAAAGATGATAAAAGTTATCCATACATTGAAATTACTAATGAGAAATATCCAAGATTGATTGTGAAACGCGATTTAAATGTTAAAAAGAAAAATTCAAATGTGTTCGGTCCGTATCAGAATGCTTACGCAGCGAGGAAAATAGTTAATTTATTAAACAGAATATATCCGTTGCGCAAATGTGTTACCTTACCTTCAAAAGTTTGTTTGTATTATCATATTGGTGAATGCAATGGATATTGTGAAAACAAGAATATTGATGATACATATATAAAAAATGAAATAGTAAAAATATTAAATGGTAATAGCGATATTTTAATAAATAAAATTGATGAAAAAATTGAAAAATATTCTAATGACTTGAATTATGAACAAGCGTTGTATTTAAAAAACGAACTTGAATATTTAAAAGTGATATTCTCTCCACAAGATGTTGAACTTAAAGATGGTATTAATAGAGATATAATAAATTACTATGTGAATAATGGATACATTTCATTTGAAATATTTTTTTTAAGAAATGGTAAATTAATAGGTAGTGTAAACAATATTAAACCATTAGTAAGTGATATTAATGAGGAATTAAATACTTATATTGGATCTTTTTATAATAAAAATATTGTTCCGAAAGAATTGATAGTTCCGGAAACTCTGGATGTAACACTATTGTCAAAATTACTTAACACTAAAGTTGTAAACGTTTCTAAAGGTATTAAAAAACGCCTATTTGATTTAACGGGAAATAATGCTAAAATAAATATGGAAAACGAAATAAATTTAATTCTTAATAATAGAGATAAAGTAACAAAAGCAAATGAAGAATTAAAAAACATATTGGGTTTAGAAGAACTCGAAGTTATAGAAGCTTTTGATAATTCAAATTTGTTTGGAACCTTTACAGTGTCTGGCATGGTAGTTTTTAAGAATGGATTTCCTTCAAAAAAGGATTATAGAAAGTATAAAATATCTGTTGAGAAAAATGATGATGTATTGGCGATGAAAGAAGTTATTTATAGAAGATATTATAGAGTGTTAATGGAAAATTTAAAAATGCCAGATTTAATAATAGTTGATGGAGGTATTAATCAAATTAATGCATGTGTGGGCGTATTGAAATCACTAAATCTTGATATTAAAGTGTGTGGAATAAAAAAGGATATACATCATAACGCAGAATATTTAATTGATGGTTCTAATTTGAAGTTAGTTCCTATTGATAAAAAGACTAATTTATTTCATTATATAACAAGAATTAGTGAAGAAGTTCATAATTATACTATAAATTATCATAAAACAATTAGAAGTAAGAGCAATATTTCTAGTTTGTTAGACAATATTCCTGGAGTAGGAGAAAAAAGAAAAAAAATGCTTATTAAAAAATATGGTTCTTTAAGGCAATTAAAAGAGGTTGATATTAAACAACTTGAAGAAATAGTACCACACGAGGTTGCCTCTAACATATATAATTATTTAAAAAGTATTTGAAATTTAATAAAATTTTATTATAGAAGGAGTACAGATGAAAAACGATAATAAAGAACACTTGGGTTTTATATCATATATTACACCAAAATATGTATATTTACCAATTTATTCAAAAGAAAACTTAAATATTAGAAGGGATAAAAAAGTATTTGTTGGTTCGATAGTTGGACAATATAAAAACAATAATATATATTCTCCGGTATCCGGTAAAATTGTTGGAGTTCAAGAAATGAATTTTTGTAATGAAAAGATTTTGTCTTTGGTAATAGAAAATAATTATTTGTCAAAAGCTCAAAAAATAAAAGGGTTCAGAAAGATAATTAGTAATTATACAAAAAAGGATGCTAATATGTTATTAGAAAAATATGGCTTAAAAAGAAACTTTATTCAAAAGAAAAAATTAATTATTGATTTGACGATATATAAAAATCATTCTAATCCTGTTAGGTATGAATTAATAAATAATACAATGGAATTTTTAGAATCAATAGATGCTTTGTGTGATGTTTTTAATTTAGATGCTACTATTTTTATAAGTAATAAAGATCTAATATTGAATGAAAATTTAATAAAATTTATTGGCATGTACCCTGAAATAAATATTATTGTTAGTACTTGTAAGTTGGATATTAAAAAATATTGTAAATTAAATGACTATGTTGTATATAACGGAGTTGAAATATTAAAAATATATGAAGCTTTTAAAAGAGACGATTATTATTCGTATAAGTACATTTGCGTTATAGATGAAAAACAAATTTATTATTTAAAAATAAAACCGTATATATTATTAGAAGAGATTCTTTATATATTAAAAATAAAAAATAAAAATGTTTGTAAAATAATTGGCAATCAAATATACGAAAAAGAAGTGAGTAATTTAATTATTGATGAAGAAATAGATATAATAGTATTGTAAAATTATTAACTAAATCTATGATTTTCTTTTTAAAAATGATATAATCTAAATATAGGAGTATAAAGGAGGTGAAAATATGAAGTGGTGGAAAAAACTATGGCCATGGGGATAATTTTATAAATTAATCAGAATTTGTTTTAAGGAGATTTGTATGAGCAATAAAAAACCTATAATTGGTATTCTAGTATTAATTATATATATGATATTTCCAGTCTTGTTGGGTTTATTTATACCTACAATTGGAAATAGTAATAATTTACAGTTAATAATACGTATGTTATTTAATATATTTGTAATTTTTTTATTTATATTTTTATACAAAGATGTTTTTAAGACTGATTTTTATAAATTCAAAGAATCTCCTTTTAAAACAATATTAAAATCTTGCGGATATGCTATATTGATTATACTATTCCTTGCATTGGTAAATGGTTTGTTATTCTTGGTGTTATTTCCAAATTTAACTTTACAAGGTAGAACAATAATTGATGAATATTTAAATAAAAATGTATTGTTTATTTTATTAAACTTATTTTTATATGTACCAATTGTTGAAACAATTATTTTTAGAAAAGCTTTTAAGGATATAATTGGTAATAATTGGTTTTATATCTTATTTTCAGGTTTGGTTTTTGGATTTTGTAGTATTGGGTATCACATAACTGGTTATGAAAACATTGTGGAAATTGTTCCTTACTTTGTGATTGGAGGTATATACTCATATTCTTATTTTAAAACTGATAATATATATATACCTATACTTACAAATATAATATATAATTTTTATGTATTTATGTTGTTTTTACCAGAATTATTATAGGAGACATATGAAAAAAAACACTAGTATAATTATTGTTTTCGCTTTAACGTTAATAGTAGCAATACTACTAATTTTTTTGATAACCGAAAAAAAACAAAATCTAGAAACTGAAGAAACAAATCAATATATTGCATCTTCGAATATAAAAGAAATCAAAAAAGTAGAAAGTGATAGAGAAATTACTTACATAATTGAAGATCATGCGAATAATTTAACTTATTCATGGACTTTCGAAAAAAATGAAGAATATATGAATTCAATTAAAGAAAATATTAAACTTGAAATGGATCTTGGATTGGATATTATTACAAATAGTACTAACACTACGATAGATAAATTGGTTTCCAATGATGATAAATTGATAATTGAGTTTTCACATCATGGACAATTACCAACAAAAGCTACCATTCGATTACAGGTGGGTCAAAAGTATGCTGATGGAGAAAAATTATATTTATATTATTTAAACGAAGAAACAAATAAAATAGAGTTCATTAGTGATGAAATCTTTGTTACAAATGGATACGTTGAGTTTTCTATTGATCACTGTTCCTCTTATTTTTTGACAGCAACGATTGTACAGGAAGCAGTAAATAATCCTAAAAATGTAAATATTGTAATTGCGGTTATGGGTATAGTTATAATTATTTTAATTGCAAGTATGTTATTTAATAAAAGTGATAAGTAGTTGGTGAGTAAATGATATATGTATTATATGGTAATAAAAATGTGTTAATAGAAAAATTTGTTCTATCTATTATTAAAAAAGAAAAAATTAACGATGTGATAAAATATAATTTTAAAGAATCAAGTTTAAACGAAATAATAGAAGACGCTTCATATGCGGGTTTATTTGAAAATAAAAAAGCAATAGTAGTCGAAAATAGTGAATTTTTATGTTCTGGATTCAATGATGATACTACTGCTTTAGAAAAATATATAAATTCTCCTAACGAAGAAACATATTTGTTTTTTATTACCAATAACGATTCAATGGATCAAAGGAAAAAAATAGTAAAACTATTAAGAAAAAATGCAATTGTTAATGAATATAACAATATAAGTGAATACGATTTAATAAAATATATTAAAGAATATTTAAATAATTATCAAATTGATAATAATGAGTGTAAAAAAATTATAGACTTGTTAAATGGGGAATTAAATCTGTTTGACAAAGAACTTGATAAATTAAAATTATACATTTCGGATAAAAAAATCACCATGGAAGATATTAACAAAGTAATATCAAGGATGCCTAAAGATGATGCTTTCGAGTTAGTGGATGCAGTAATGAAGAATGATAAAGATAAAATGTTTTTATTATATAAAGATTTGGTTTTAATAGGAGAAGAACCAATTAAATTGGTAGTATTGTTATATAATCAATTTAAATTGTATTATCAAGTAAAAGTATTACTGCATGATGGATTTAAAGAAGATGAAATCTCACGAAAATTGGAGGTTCATCCTTATAGGGTAAAACTTGCTATTCAAAATTCGGCAAATTACAAAGAGGAAAAATTATTGTATATATTAGAAAGGTTAATTGGCGTTGATAAAAGCATAAAGCTTGGAACTGTATCAAAAAATCAAGCTTTAGAAATGTTTTTCTTGGAATTATAAAAAATTGTGATACAATAAATAGTGTGAAAGAGGAGAATATATGAAAAAAACTTATAATGTAGAATTAAAGGGAAAAGATTGGACTGAGATTCTAGATAGAACTTTTGAAAAAAAGAAAAAAGAAATAAAGGTAGATGGTTTTAGAAAAGGTCAAGTACCCAAAGAGGTATATATTAAAAAATATGGAGTTGAAAGTCTTTATATGGATTCGATAGATGAAGCACTTTCCAAAATGTATAAAAATTTGCTTGAGGAAGATAAAACTATTATACCTGCATGTAGTCCAGCAGTTGACTTAAAAAAAGTAGATGAATCACATGTTGAGGCAACTTTTGTTGTTGTTTTTGCACCAGAAGTAAAACTTGGAAATTATAAAGATTTAAAAGTTAAAAGAGAAGATATTATAGTAACAGATGAAGAAATAAATCATGAAATTGAGCATTTAAAAGAAAACTATGCAGAGCACAAGCTACTCGAAGATGGTGAAAAGATTGAGAAAGGTCACATAGTAAATTTGAATTTTGAAGGATTTATTGATGGAACTGCATTTGAAGGTGGCAAAGCTGATAATTATTCTATTACAATTGGCTCAAATACATTTATTCCGGGATTTGAAGATGGTTTGATAGGTCTTTCCAATAATGAGGAAAAAGATTTAAATTTAAAATTCCCGGAAAATTATCATGTTGATGATTTAAAAGGAAAAGATGTTGTATTTAAAGTAAAAATTAATAATATTAAAGAAAGAATTCTACCTAATTTAGATGAAAACTTCTATAAAGATTTAGGACTTGAAGGTGTAGATAATGAAGAAAAATTAAAGGAAGAAATTAGACTTAACATAGGTGCTGGTAAGGAAAGAGAATTAGAAGATAAATATATTTTTGAGTGTCTAGATAAAGTAGTAAAAAATGCAAAGTTTGAAGTGGAAAGTGAAATTATAGACGAAGAAGTTGAAAGAATTATAAAAGAATTTGATGAAAAATTAACAATGCAGGGAATGAACATTGATAAATATTTAGAAATGACTAAGTCTAAAATTGAAGATTTAAAAACGCAGGTTAGACCAGAAGCTGAAAAGCGTGTTAATTATAGACTAGTAATTGATGCAGTGGCAAAAAAAGAAAATATTGAAGTTTCTAATGAAGAATTAGAAAGTGAAGTTGATTCTCTTGCCAAAAAGTACAACATGAAGAAAGAAGATTTCTTAAAGCAAGTTGGCGGTACGGGACTTATCGAATATGATATGAAAATGAGAAAGTCAGTAGAAATAATAACAGGAAGATCAAAATAATAAACAAATAAAAATCAAAAATATTTTTTAAAAAAAGTGTTTTTGATTTTTTTGTCATATATAACTAATAGAAGGGTTGTGGGGTATGCTCATTTCAGAGGAAACTATAAATAAGATACGTTCTTCAAATGATATAGTGGACATAATTGGAAGTTATATTTCTCTTACGCCAAAGGGTAAGAATTTCTTCGGTGTTTGTCCATTTCACGAGGATCATTCACCTAGTTTAAGTGTTAATAAAGATAAACAAATATTTAAATGTTTTTCATGTGGAGTATCTGGAAATGTAATAACATTTGTAAAAGATTATGAACATATTACTTATGTTGAAGCAATCCGGCTTTTAGGGAAAAAAGTTGGAATAGATATTAATATAGAACATACTCCTAAAATTGATGCTTCATTAAAAGAATATTACGAGGCTTTTAGATTATCTACAATGTTATATAAAAATAATTTAAATTCTAGCTTGGGTTTGAAAGCAAAAAAATATTTAAGTGATAGGCAAGTGACTGAAGATATAATTGATAAATTTCAAATTGGACTTTCAAGTGATGAACCAATTCATCCATTACTTTTAAAAAAATATGATAAAAATTTGCTTATGGATTTGGATTTGATAAGACAAACCAATAATGTAATATATGATGTGTTTAAAAACAGAATTATGTTTCCAATAAAAGATATAAATGGTAATATTGTTGGTTATAGCGCTAGAATATATAATACTGATATTAAAGATTCAAAATATATTAATACAAGTGAAACTAAAATATTTAAAAAAGGACAAACTTTATTTAACTTTAGTGATGCATTAAGCGAAATAAAGCATAAAAAAGAAATTATTATCTGTGAAGGTCAGATGGACGCAATTAGACTCGTTACTATAAACATTAATAATGTTGTTTCATTAATGGGGACAAGCTTTACAAAAGAACAATTTAATATTATAAAAAATTTAAATGTTAAGGTTGTACTTAATTTAGATCAAGACAATGCAGGACGTGATGCAACATATACCATTGGAACATTACTTGAAGAAAATAACATTGATGTTAGTGTAATACTATTTGATAGTGCTAAGGATAGCGATGAACTTATTAGTAAAAATGGTAAAGAAACTTTTGAAAAAGCATATAAACATAAGGTGAGTTTCCTTGATTATAAGCTTGATTATATTAAAAAGAACTATGATTTAAATGATTCAATAGGGCTATCTAAATACATTAATGAAATAATAAAAAACTTAAATACTATTAATGATGATGTATTAAGAGAATTAAAGATAAAAGATATAGTTAAAATTTATGGTATTAATGAAAATATTATTCGTAGTAAACTTTCAAAAAAAACTAAAGAAGTCTTAGTGAAAGAAGATAAAAAAATCCAAAACAAATTTAATAAATATGATGTTAGCGAAATAAGAATTATATATTTAATGCTGATGCATGAAGAAGTAATAAGAATATATGAAAAAGGTTTGGGGTATCTAATCAGCAACGAAATGAGTAATTTTGTAAATAGCATTTTATCGTTTAAAAACAAGTATAAACATTTTGAATACGCAGATTTTATTTGTTATATCGAGGGAAACAATGAATTGAAAAACACCTTGAATAAAATAATAGGATTTCCCCAAAAAGATGAATATACTGAGGAAGAACTTGAAGATTATTTCAATGTTATTAAGCAATATAATGTTGAAAGTCAAATTAAAAAATTAGAAAAAAAATTGAAAGAATCGTTAGATTTGGAAGAAAAGAAAAAGATATCTAATCAAATATTAAATATAAAAAAGGAAGTGTTAAAATGGTAAATAAAATAAAAACTTTTGATGAAAGAGTAGAAACATTAATAATTGAAGGGAAAGAAACTAATAAAATAACATATGAAAGAATTGCAAAAGAATTATCTGGGTTAGAAATTGATAGTAATTCTTTTGATGATTTATATAATAAGTTAACCGAAAATAACATTGAGGTTATACCCGAAAATCAAAATTCAGAGGAAGAAGAAGGACCTGAAGGCAATATTGAATTAGAAAAAGAAGAAATAATAATTGATGATTTTGAAGATGAAACAAAAGATATGTCTGTTAATGATAATGTTCGTATGTATTTAAAAGAAATCGGTAAAATATCATTATTGAGTTTAGAAGAAGAACAAGCCCTTTCAAAAAGAATTGCTGAGGGTGATGACGAAGCAAAAACTTTACTTTCAGAATCAAATTTACGTTTAGTAGTAAGCATTGCTAAAAGATATGTGGGTCGTGGATTATTGCTTCTTGATTTAATACAAGAGGGTAATATTGGACTTATGAAAGCAGTTGAAAAATTTGACTGTGAAAAGGGATATAAATTTTCTACAT
>CAZGGW010000012.1:0-25938 GCA_964525365.1 uncultured Muribaculaceae bacterium
GGTAACGGTGATGCAAGATTTCAGTGAAACTACCGCACGCACACGATAGGCGTTGGTAACACTATAGCCGTCCAAGCACCCGCCAGAAGACACACGCCACGCATTCGCACTACTAATAAAATAACCATAAGGCGAAGAAGACCACCAATGGGCTCCTGTGGCATTATCCATTATGTAGGCTGTGGTAGTGAGATAACTGCTACCTTGTCTTAACCCTGCATATGATATTTCATCTGCACTTAACATTCCTACTGGATATGTTAGATATCCATTATCTCCTGTTGTTGTATTTTCTGTTACTGTATATCTACTTGCATTTGTACTTGAACATGCATATGTTGGTCTGAGATTAATTACCAATCTATTATATGCTGGGTAGTATACATCTCCTGAAGTCCATGTGTTACCAGAACTATTCAACTCTGCACTTCTATCATTACAATATACTGCTGTATTACTAAAATAGTTTCCATAATTTGTTCCCAGATAATTTGATCCACTTCCTGAATACCATGTATCTACTACTCCTTTTATTGTTGAGTTTGTTTGAGTACCGATATAACTACTTGTATTATATGTATATCCTACATAATATTTTAAATCATATGATGTATTATATGCAGTTGTAGTCGTTCCTATAAACCCATCTGTTGTACTATTACCTAAGCCTGCGTATACTAGCTTGACTCCTCCTTCTGCGGTTGTTCTTACTATTCTCCACTTATATCCTCCTAGTGTTACCCAGTTATTTTCTATATCTCCTCTATAATAATATATTCTTGAACCATCTTCTCCATATGTTGCTGCATCTGCTGTATAATATAGTCCTTTTCCGTTTGTATCTGATGATACTGCTGCAAAGTCTATTCCTGATGACCCCGTTACATATGGACTTGTTACATTATCTGCGTAAACAGTATCGTTTAATATCATTGTAGCTAACAAACTAGATGTTGTAGCATAATTTAATGTACAATAATAAGGAACACTTGTTACATTAGATATTGAAAGTATACTATCTACTGAATCCCATGTAAGTGTTGCATTATTAGTGCATGAATAAGATGTAAGTAAATAGTAGCCCAACGTAGGTAAGGTACTTATACTTTCTCCATCTAAAGTCATTGAAAGTACACCCATATCATTTGTTGATGTGCTGCCTTCTAAAGATATTGCTTGTACATCAATTTTTCCTGCGATTTCTTTTTCTTGATTATAATTTTGTAATACTCCTGTATCTATAAAAGTTATTGTAAATGTATACGTATGTGTATCATTACCTGCGATATAAACACAATCCGCTATTGGAACACTTTCTATAGGTACTTGTGTTTCACTTATATTTGTTCCTCCATCAGTACTTTCTATTTTATAAATAACTTCATTAGAAGGATCATAATCATTCTTTGTTATTATCCAATCTATTTTATAATATTGTGGTGTATTAACTGTATTTTCCACAGTAAAAGTTTTAGTAATTTTATCTCCTGGCTCTACGTCTATTAAATTTATTTCAGTTCCATCTGTATATATTAATTTTAGGTTAGCACTTGTAAGTACCATTGCATTTCCAGTACCTATTACTCCAGTTAAAAATAAAGCATAAGAAAGCCCTAATATCAAAAACAAAAACATCGATATTAATATAATGATTCTAGTCTTCTTATATTCTATGTTTAAATTATTATGTTTTTCCATAATAAATCCTCTCTTACTATAAGAATAGTATACTATATGATTTTTTATAATTCAATTAAAAATAAGTAGAATTTTTGTTACTTAATTCTACTTATTTGTACTTTCTTTTATTTTATTACTAATTTCTTCTAATTTAATTGTATTTTCTATATTGTTTTTTTCTTCTATATTTCTATAATTTAATACTAATCCTATAACGAAGATATAAGCTAATAAATAAAAATATATAAGCAATATAATAATTCCCGCGAAAGAATTATATATTTTTTCATAATGTACTATGTTATTTATATAAAATGAAAATGCTGCGGTAGAAAGAACCCAAAATATAGTAGTAAAAATAGCTCCTTTATTAACATATGCACTTGGTATTCTCTCATCTGGTGCCATTGTATATATTAATTTTATAAATATAAATATTATTAGAATTGATAAAGGATATTTAAGAACGGGATACAAAATATTAAATATACTTAATATTTCGTTATCAAGTTTTACTAATTTAAAAAACTTCAATAATGTATTCCCGAATAGTGGTACTACTAAAATAAATGTAAATAATATGACTAACATTATTAAAATCACTATTGATTTAACTTGCCTTTTTACAATGCCTGAATCTTTTATACCAAATACTGTGTTTGAAGCTACTACAATTGATTTTGCTCCATTACTGGCAAGTAAAAATGCAACTATAAGTATGAATATTGTTTTTAAATTAAATGTAAAGTCATTTAACATGGGCTTTAAGAAACTTGCTACATTTGAAGAAAATGTGGTTTCTATAAAGGTTTTAATTGCTGTTAAAGATATATTAAAATTAACAGAAATACACATAACTATAGTGACAATTGGTATTAAAGAAAGTAAAAAGTAATAAGCTAAATTCCCTGGCAAAATACTCATTTCTTTAGTATTTAAAATACCCATAATTTCTCTTAAAAACTTTTTAAATTTACTCATTTTTTCCAGCCTTATTATCTCTCATCATAATCAAAGCTTCATTTATTGCATCATCTATTGTTTTCAATTCATCATTTATCATTGAATAGCCTACTGCCGCACCATGTTCTTTATATGGTAAATTATTTTTAAATTCTTTGTTAATTCTATGAATATAACTAATAATATATTTTTCTTCATATCCCACTAAATATATTAAAAATTCATTTCCATCAGTTCTTATAATCTCAGAATTATCTCTTTGTGTCTTTATTAATACACTCGCAGTTGCTTTTATTTGTTTATCTCCTGCTTCGTGACCTTCTAAATCATTTAATTCTTTTATCTTATTTAAATCTATTATTACAATTGATTGTGGATATATTTTGTTTTCTTCCCAATAAGTTAAATTGTCATTTAAATAGTTTCTATTTTTTAAATTAGTCATCACATCTAAATACATTAACTTATCTTCTTTTTTTATCTTTTTACTTAATTTCACTTTATTAGCTGTCTTATAAATAATATATCCCAGTAATATTACACCAATAATTATATAAATTATATTTTTTAATATGAATGTTAAAATTATATTACTTTTAACCATATTAATAGTATTATGTAAACTTTTATATTGCATTTCAATTGGACTTGTTATTTTTATATAGAAATTAAATAATTTGTTAAAATCACTATGACTACTTAATAACAAGAAATCACTTGAATCAGAATAAACTCCTGTATATCTTATTACATAATTTTTAAATTCCTTATTTTTGTAATACTCATATACATTTTTATCTACTATTATTAAATCACTTCTATCACTTTTTTTAACTAAAGTTGAAACATTTTTATACTCATTACTTTTATTAGTAGCATTGATTATCTTAGTTATATTAAAATTACTTAATGTAGATACTGTATTACCAATTATATTATTAAAACTTTCTATACTAATTTCATTTGTATAATAAGCGAGTACAACATATTTTCCACTACCTGTAACAGCTGAACTACTATATGTATTATTACTTATTTTATAATAGTTATGCATTATATCTATCTTTTTATTTATTAACGCCGCATTTAATTTGTCTATTGATTTATATTCAACATATTTATATGTAGTTCCTGTCATATTAGAAAATCCTTCTAAATATGCATTTGTTAAACCTGTAAATGTACCATTAATTGTTCCTTCATATGGTAAATTTTGCATATATCCAACTACAAAGTCATCATTTACTATTGAATCTTTAGAAAGTCCTGTATAATGTTCGATATCATAGTATAACTCCACTAAATGATTATTTCTTTTTTCTTCAAATTTATTAATCCATCTATTATAAAACTTTCTTACTATTTCATATAAATTCTGATTTTCTTGGTTAAATCTAAAAGAATAATATGACTTTACACCATCTAAATGTAATTCTACATTATAATTATTAACTAATATTTCATCTAGACTTAAATATAATGGTACTACTACATATGATATTTCATTATCATTTAATGCTTTATATAAAGAATCATAATTATCATATGAAGTAAGAGTTGCACTAGTAATACTAGACAAATATGATGATACATTTCCTATATCATCTTTTGTTACTCCTAAATTTTTTCCTGAAAGATCATTGTAATAGTTTATATTACTTTCTTTTAAAGATAATATTACATAATGGTCTGTAAAAAACACTATTTCATTATTCTTTTTAGTATTAGAGTTCACTAAATCATAGTTTTTACTTGTTTCATAATTGATATTAAATTTAAGTCCTGTATCGGCTTCTAAAGCTTTTAAAAAATCAAGAAAAACGCCTTCTCCTTTATACGAAAACGCTGGCATATCGTCTTGCACATATATATCAATCATTTGACTTGTATTTGATGAAATCCATTTTTTTTCATTAAATGTATATTCGTTACTATTTTTATTTACTAAAAATATAATTAATGATACTATTCCTAATATTAATAATGCCACTACTGACCATGTTATTATTTTTACTTTTTTATTATTTTTCATTTTTACCACACTACCTTAGTATTGTTTTTATTTTTATAACCCATTATTGGAAATAAATCAGTTTCAACTTCACTTGCGGTTAAAATAAATTGTATATCATATGAAGATTTTTCTTCATCACTAAATATATCCAATGATTTAATAGCTACTGATTTTGCATCTTTAATTGATAACGCTTCTTTAAAATCAATATTTATATATATGATTTTACCTTCTACATTTATAGTTGTTTTATTAACACTCGTAGTATCTTTATATAATTCACTTATTTCATCTTTATAAGATGAATGTATTTCTATAAGTCCATCTAATCTATCTCCATATTTAGTGCTTCCTGCTCCGGTATAAAAATACTTTAATAATACATAGAAAATTAATACAAAACACACTATTAAAACGATTGCTAAAACAAGTAGTACTTTATTTTTCTTTACTGATTTTAAAAATTTACCCATAATATCCTTCCTTTTGTAATATTATTATACTATGTATACTTTAAAATGTAAATTAATGAATGAAAAAATAAAATAACAGTCTCCATTATTTGTTATCAGCAATCAAATTAAAAAATTATATATTTTTATTATAATACGATTAATCTTTTAAACTTCCTATTGATACCACATAAACGCCATCTTCTCTTTTATAAGAATAATTTGTTCCGCTTATAATCATTAAAAATATTGGTTCTCCACATTTTTCAACATCAATTTTTTCTTTTAATTTAAGCAAATTTTTCTGCTGCTTTATCTATTTCACCCATTCCAAGTTTAATTTCAGCAGCCCCCCCATTTTCCACTTTGAGTTCTTATAATTACATCTATTTCAAAATTAGTTTCATCTTTATAAAAAGATAAATCACAATTGTTATTTCCTAAATATATTTTTAAATCCCTAACGCATAAATTTTCAAATAAGAAACCAAAGAAATTTAAATCTTTTATTAAATCATTAGGACTGAGTTCTAACGCCGCTGCCGCTATGGAAGGATCAACAAATTCTTTTTTAGGCTTAGTTCTCATAGCCGTCTTACTTCTTAACTTTAAATTGGTAGCGTTAATATTTTCTATTACATATAATTTCTCAAGTGTTTCAATATAACTATTTAATGTTGGTCTTGACACTTCATCATCAAAATTGTTTTTAACATCATCCACAATCGTTTGATTAGATACTTGTGTTGAAACATTTCTGGCAAGACTTCTTAAAACCGCCGACATTTTCGAAGTATTTATTTCATTGCCTTCATAACTTTTTACTTCTTTTCTCAATAAAGATTTTAAATACTCTTTGGCTTCAGTGTAATTGCTTTTTTTATTTGTGTTAATCGCTGCTGGCCATCCTCCGCGGACTATTGCTTCAGCTATTCCTTCTAAAGTTAATTCGTTAGATGCTGAAATATCTTTGCCTTCAATAATATGCTTTAATGATACCTTACCATTTGATTCATTAGATTCAAATAAAGACATCGGTCTCATTAATATCCTTGCTATTCTTCCTGTTCCAGTATGCATTGTTATTCCATCGCTAGGCTTAGCGGAACCTGTCAAGATATATTGTCCTTTTAATCTAGTATGATCAACATCAGTTCTAATAGAATCCCATACAACCGGATAAGTTTGCCATTCATCAAACATTCTTGGCTTTTCTCCATCTAAAAATAAAGATGGTTTTGTATTTTTAATAGCTTCAAAATCATTTTGCCTGTCAGGGTTTTGAAATTCTAATATGCTTTTTGCATGTTGATTTCTCGTCGTGGATTTCCCGCACCATTTACAGCCTTCTATTAAAACAGCTCCCATAACATTTAATAAATTATCAATTTCCTTATCTATTATTCTTGGAATATAATTGTTTATAATGTCTCTCCTTTTATGTATCAAGTATATATCATTTTACAAAAAAAGTAATTTTGAGTTTACAAAAAAAGTAATTCTCATTATATTGATTTTATTCATTCATTTTAGAATATAATTGATTATTATCCCATATTTCAATGTTATATTCTTTCGCCTTTTCATATTTACTTCCAGGATTACTTCCAACTATCACTACATCTGTAGATTTTGAAACGCTTGTCGTTACTAAACCTCCAAATAATTCGATTTTTTCTTTTATTTCTTCTCTTGTCATTGTATCAAAAGAACCTGTTATTACAAAGGTTTTATTGTTGAACGTAGATTTTATGTTTTTAGATTTTCCATTGTATTTTGTATTAAGTCCTAATTTAATCAATTCATCTATCTCTTTATTTTTATTTTCATCTTTAAAGTAAGAAGTTATGTTTTTAGCAAGAACCGGACCAATATCTCGAATACTTACTAATTCTTCTTCAGTAGTGTTTCTAATATTATCCAAATTTAAATAGCGTTCACTTAATATTTTAGCGGTTTTTTTACCTACTTCTTCTATTCCAATAGCGAACAACAATCTTTCTAAACTATTACTTTTAGAATTTTCTACACTCTTTAGTATGTTGGAAATACTTTTATTTCCAAATCCTTCTAATTCAATTAAATCTTCTTTTTTATTACTTAGCAAATATATATCTTTAAAACTTTTTACGATATCAAAGTTATAGAAATCCTCCATGATTCTTTCTCCAAGACCTTCTATATTCATCGCATCTCTAGACACAAAATGAATTAATGCTTCAATATTTCTAGCTCCACAATTTTCATTCGGACAAAACATATCTACCATTGAATCTTTTTTTATTAACTTTGTGTTACATATTGGGCAATTAGTTATCATATTAAATGAATTATAGTGGTGTCTTCTAGTCAAATCTACTTTTACTACTTCTGGTATTACATCTCCAGCTTTTCTTATATATATATAATCTCCTACTATAATATTTTTCTGTTTAATATATTCTTCATTATGAAGCGTTGCTTTACTAATAGTAGATCCTTGAACTTTAACTGGTTCAAATATTGCATTCGGTGTAACTACTCCAGTTCTTCCAACTGTCCATTTTATATCTATCAATTTTGTAACAATTTCTTGAGGAGGAAATTTATATGCAGTGGCCCATTTAGGTACTTTTATTGTATATCCCAATTGATTTTGTGAAGAAATATCATTTACTTTAATTACTATACCATCTATTTCATAAGCTAAAGTATTTCTCTTTTCTGTCCAATATTTTATATATTCAATTACTTCTTTAATATTCATACATAATTTTATATTTGGATTCACTGTAAATCCAAGATTTTTCAAGAAGTTCAAGCATTCATAATGACTGGTTAATGAAGTTTCTGGTATATGATAAATAAATGAACTTAAATTTCTTTTGGCACAAACAGAAGAGTCTAATTGTCTAACAGACCCAGCCGCAGCATTTCTTGGATTTTGAAATAGTTCTAAGTTAAGTTCTTTTCTTTCAATATTTAAATTATCAAAGCTTTTTTTACTCATATAGATTTCGCCTCTAACAGTAATATCAACTTTCTCATTAAGTTTGAGCGGAATATTTTTTATTGTTTTAACATTATTGGAGATATCCTCTCCTATTACGCCATCTCCTCTAGTCGCAGCTCTAAAAAACAATCCGTTTTTGTATTCAATAGAAACAGCTAGCCCATCTATTTTGAGTTCACAAACATATTCGGGATTACTAACTAATTTTTTAACTTTTTCATCAAAAGATAATACATCTTCTTCATTAAAAACATTTCCCAAACTAAACATTGATATAGAGTGTGTTACTTTATCAAATTCATCGAGTATAACGCCTCCAACTCTTTGCGTTGGTGAATATTCTTTTTTATATTCAGGGTATTTTTCTTCTAATTTTATAAGTTCTTGCATTAGTCTATCGTATTCTGCATCACTTACTGAAGGTTTATCTAAGGTATAATATTCGTAATTATATTTATTTAATAAAACTACTAATTCATCTATTCTTTTCATTTTGACTCCTATGATTATTCTATCAAATTATTCAAAATAAATCCATAAGGGTATGGACAAATTATTATTTATTTGGTATAATCAATATCACTAAAATTACTTTTAGTTGAAGGAGTCAAAATGAAAAGTGAAACACTAGTTTTTGCGTTAGGCGGTCTTGGCGAAGTCGGGAAAAACATGTACGTCGTAATGCACGAAGATGAAATTATAGTTATAGATGCGGGAGTAAAGTTTCCAGAAGATAGTCTTTTAGGAATCGATTATGTACTAGCAGATTATACTTTTTTAAAACAAAATGAAAGTAAAATCAAAGCTTTATTTATCACCCATGGACACGAAGATCATATTGGAGGAATTTCATATTTAATTTCAAATGTAAATATTCCAGTTATATATGCTCCTAAGGTAGCATGTAGACTTATTAATAAAAAATTAGAAGATAGAAATATTAATTATAAAAATATTGTTGAGTATAATAAAGATACTAAATTAAACTTTAAACACTTCAGTATTGAGTTTTTTGGCACAACTCACTCTATACCCGATTCTTTTGGAATAAGTATTACTTCTCCTAATGGAGTTGTTGTTTCAACCGGAGATTTTAAATTTGATTTAACACCAATCGGACCTATGGCAGAACTTGATAAAATGGCAAGAATTGGCAGTAATGGTGTGACATTATTGTTAAGTGATAGTACGAATGCACTTCATAGTGGATTTTCTGCGAGTGAATCAATCGTAGACACTGCTTTAGGAGAACTATTCGCAAGAAGTAGAAGCAGAATTATAGTCGCAACTTTTGCTAGTAATATATATAGACTTTCTCACATAATTGAAACTTGTAAAGAAAATAATAGAAAAGTTGTAGTATTTGGAAGAAGTATGACTAATAATATTGAAATCGCTTCTGAATGTGGTTATATAAAGGATAAAGGTATTATTATTTCTCACGAAGAATCATTAAAATATAAACCAGAGGAATTGTGCTTATTATGTACCGGATCTCAAGGAGAATCACTTGCAGCTCTTTCTAGAATTGCAAATGGGACTGACAAAAATATTACTCTTATGCCAAACGATACCGTTATATTTTCATCAAGTCCAATTCCTGGTAATGCTTTAAGTATAAATAGAATAATAAATAAATTGTATTTAAAAGGAGCAACTGTTTATACAAATAGCATGGATGCCGACCTTCACACTTCTGGACACGCGAAGTCAGAAGAATTAAAACTTTTGTTAAGACTTTTAAAACCAAATTATTTTATGCCAGCACACGGAGAATATAGAATGTTAAAAGCACATGGAGATTTGGCTATTAAATGTGACATTCCAAAAGAAAACATCTTTATATTACAAAACGGAGAGAGACTTGCCATGGTGGATGGAAAAGTTTATAAAAAAGATTCAATATTAATAAATGATATTTACGTAGATGGCAAAAGAGTTGGGGATTTAGGAGCATCTATAATAAAAGATAGAAAAATTATGTCAAACGAAGGCGTACTTGCCGCAATATTAAATATTAATACAACTGAAAAAAAACTATTACTTTCGCCAATGGTATCAACACGAGGATTCGTAATAGTAAATGAAAAGAAAGATTTAATAAATGATATTCAAAATAAAATTGAAATAATCGCAGAAAACGAACTTGAAAAAGATAACTTTAGCATAATAGATTTGAAAAATAAAATAATACTTGAAATAAATAGTTATGTTAACGAACTAACAGGTAGAAGGCCTATAATCTTACCAATTATTTTAGAAATAAATAATTAAAAACTATAGCTTGTGCTATAGTTTCTTTTTATTTTCAACTTTCAAAGTACTGTTTTTAATTTTTTTATTTTCTTTTGATGTAACAATTAAACACAAATAGTTTCCTAACATTATAAGAATAATAAGCAGAAAAGAAATAAATTCTAAATCTCCTAATATTAAAGAAACAACTATCGTTATATATCCAAAAAATATAGTAGCATAAAATAATTCTTTCTTTTTAAATATTATAGAAGTCACACTAAAAAATATAAAAATAAGAATAAATGGTGCGACTAGTTCTATTATATAATATAAAAGTAATATAAAAGATACTATTGAAAGTATAATTCTTAATGTTTTAAAACTTTTCGCTTTATTTTTCATTAAAAGCTTTTTTATTTTGTTTTCACTTTTTACATTTTTATCTCTTGGTAATACCAAAATAATAAAATTTCCGATCGTTAATAATAATATTACCACCTCAATAGTGCTTAATAACCACGCTCCTGTAAAGCACATAATGAGTATCCCAATTAGTAAAGCCATAAAAGATAGTTCTTTTTTTCTAAATATTATAGAAGTGACAGAAATAATCAAAAATAATAGAAATGTTAGTAATAATAGGCCGAATTCAATCCAAACTAATATAAGTTTAAAAAAATGTACATTATCCAATTGCTCTATTTTATCTAATGTCTCAAAATCCAATTTGGGTAACATAGAATCAAACAACGCAGCAAACCAATCTGTATTAATACAAATAAGATACAGCAAAAAAACTGCTGCTATTGCCAACAATATTTTCAACAATGTTTTTTTATTTTTTATCACAAAACTTTTCATACTTCCTCCTATAATAAGGATATATTAAAAATAAAGTTTTGTCTACACAACTTTTGCTTTTTGAATTTTATATGTTACTTTTAATACTAATTTTCTTGGTAATAATCTATTACTAAATACGCCAAGTTTCATCATTAATCCGGGTATTATTATAAGTTTATTTTTCTTCATCTTTTTAAGTGCATATTTTACCACATCATTAGCTTTCAACGCTTTTACAGTAAACTTAACACCCGCTCTATCATTAAAACCGGTATCTACTGGACCTGGACATAATATATTGATTTTAACATTACTTTTTGCCACACGTAATTCCTCATATATCGCAGAACTCAAACTATAAACATATGCTTTTGATGCATAGTAAGAAGAAAGTAAAGGACCAGGTTGAAACGCAGCGCTTGAAGCAACATTTAATATTCTACCACTATCTCTTTGTTTAAATTCAATCAAGAATAACTTTGTAAGAATGTGATATGTCCTAATATTTAAATCAATAAGATTTAATTCCTTATCTAAATCAGTTTCATCAAATGGGCCAAATACTCCAAATCCTGCGTTATTAATTAAAAAATCAACTCTACCCTTAGTTTGCTCATACAAATTTATGACATTTTCTTCAACACTTAAATCAGTAGATATTATTTCAACATTACCTTTTAACTCTTTTTTAACATCTTCTAATTTTTCTTTGTTTCTCGCAGCCAATATTAAATCATATCCTAATTTATTTAATTCTTTAGCAAATTCAAGCCCCATTCCATTAGAAGCTCCAGTTATTAAAGCTCTCATAAAACACCTCTTATGTTATAAAGTATAACACATTTAATTAAATATTTCTTTTCAATTCTAAAAATTTACAATTATCAACTACATCTGAAAGATTATAAATTGTTAAAAATCTTTTGTCTTCACTGTCAGAAAATTTGATAGATATACCATTTGATTGTTGCCATAAAATTAGATTTTTACTATAATCATCTATTAAAACAGAATTTTCAGCATTTACAATCACATTTTTATCTACGCCTCTAGGCACACTAATTAAAGATATATACCTATCTCTTTTTCTAACAAAGATTGATTTCGCAATCATTTCTTCAATTGAATTTACAGTTGTTAAAATAAAAATATTTTTATATATTTTAGATTCTCTTATTTTCTGAATATTTTTAAATGCGCAATTGATTTCCTCGGTTGTTTCAAGCAGTTTATACCAGTTTAATTGTTTATAAAATTCTATAACTTTATCTCTGTCATCTAAATTTATTCCCATGCATTTCATCATTTCATAAGTAGGTTTAATAGTATCTGCAATTACTCCATCAAAATCAATATACAAATATTCCATAATCCTCCTAATAAATATTTAATTCTAATTTTAAATCTTCAACATCATCTTACTCTTCTATTGGTTCATGGTAGTATCTATAAATATATTTTTTTTCTAAATCCAATATATGTATTGAGGCATGTTCTACTCCAAATCTTGTTTTGTTTGTATCCAATTCAATATTATAAAGATAATAATATAAAGCATTAATATTTCCTCTATGAGTTACGACTAAACAGTTATCGTAACTTTTTAATTTACCTATATAAGCTATAAACTTCTCATAAAAACTTCTCATTGACTCTCCGTTTGGATAACATGCGCCAACATTCAAATGGCTGAAAAATTCAGGATATTGAGACGTCGCTGCTAACTTACTCATTCCGTTTAATAAGCCCTTATTTAATTCTCTTAAATTAGAATCTTTTATTATTTTATCTTTTTTATCTAAATTTTTATTTGTTATTTCACTGGTAAACAAACATCGTTCTACATCACTTGTAATTATTGAATTGAATTTTATATTTTTATTTATAAACTCACCAATCTTTTGTGCCTGACCTATACCTTCAATTGTCAGTCCAACATTACTCCATCCTCCAATGTAATATTCATCATCTTGCGCATGTCGCATTAAATAAATCATAATACCTCCTATACCAATTTTTTTTCTAAAACCATACTACTATTTTCCAATTTTATTTCTAATTCTTTTTTGTTAATAAGTTTTATCCTAATCATTTCTTCTATTATTTTACTTTTTATACTTTTCAATTCGTTTAATTCAAACAAATCTAATTGACTTTTTATATCCTTTCCACATAATAACGACAAATGACCTTTTTGTAATAAATTTAGATAATATAAATTAATTGGAATATAAATGTTATTTTTTTGTATATATTTGTTGAATGATAATCTACATTCCTCAGTAGAAATAAAACCATACGATTCTTGATCACTTTGGGTTCTAAAACTCCATTTTTTTACTATTATTGGCATAATATCATCAAATTCCCCCTTATAATATGATTCTAATATTTCTTTTGTATTTGAATCAGTAGATTTTTCCATCATTGTATAAACACAACAACCAAATAAATCTTCTCCAGCTTCAAGATCATATTCTTCTATAAATTTCTTTTTCTTTTCAAGAATGTCTATAATAATTGATGAATTACTGAATATATCAAATACTTTTTTATCTTCCGGTACCTTTGCCATTTCATTTCTTTTATAATTTTCTATTCTTTCATCTACTGGATTTAGTTCATAAACTATATACTCGTTATTCACTCTTTTATATAAATACATTTTATCCTCCTTTATTTATATATCTAAGATTTTTTATTTTACATTTGCATTTCTGTTTGTGTATCATCTACACATATAATTTTTATATAAAAATATATCTTAGAATATATTTTTATTATCTATATTGTTTTTAAATATGTATACTTTTGCAGGTTTTCGTCCTTCAAACTTTATTTCTTTATTAGTATCATCAATTATATTTAAACTAAGTAACTTCTTTCTAAAATTTCTTCTATCAAACTTTTTATTTAATATTGCTTCATACACTTTTTGTATTTCAGGCATCGTAAATTCTTGCGGGAATAATGTTTTTAAAATATTAGTTGATAGTATTTTACTTTTTAATTCTTCTAATGATTTATTAATAATAATGTTGTGATCATATGCAAGATTTGGGATTTTATTTATACTAACCCAATCTGCGTTATCTGTTTTTAATGTATTCTTTAAAAGATTAACTTTATTAGAATCTATCACACCTATAAATGAGATGCCTATCATACGCTTAAGATTAGACCTATTAATATCATCAAATAATCCTGTAAACTCTAAATCTATATTTTTAATACCAGTTTTTTCATATAATTCTCTTGAAGCTCCAGTTATTAACAGCTCGTTATTATAAAGTGCTCCACTTGGTAATGCCCACAAACCTTTAAATGGATTATTTGTTCTTTTTACAAGCAGCACTTTAATAACTCCTCTTTCCACTGTAAACAAAGTAGTAATAACGTGTATACCGATATTTTTGTACATTGGATTTTTTATTTCCATGTTTTCTCCTTATATTTATATAATATGCGTATTATTAACGCTTGTCAATACAAAAAAGATCTTTTGTTAAATATTACGCTAATAAATATATTTTTCTTACCTAAAAATATAGATTATCAACGCATGATAAGTTGATCGATAAGAATAGTTTAACAAATTGCTCATACAAAGTCATTAACTTTATATATTTTTTTAATTACTAGTTTTATTTTTCTAATTTTCTTTCAAGTTCACCAACTGATGACACAGTTTTAGATTCAAATAAAAGAGGTTTTTTAGAACGAGTTATTATTTTCTTTTCAAAAGTACCTTCTAAAACTTTCAAATAATAACTGCGTTCTATGTTATTTATGTATGGTATTTCATAAAAATCATATTTTGTTTCATAAACTTGTTCTTCTTGATTGGCACTATTTGTAGACTTATTTATTATTGTTACTTTAAAATCATCAAAACAATATTTATTTTTAAAATCTATAACATATTTATATGTTTCATTCTTCCTTATCTTCATGTTTACTACTATACTTTTTTCTTCAATTTCTATTGAGTCCAATTTAAAATAACTTAATTTACTTATATCTCCATCATGTACCATTGCCAAAATTGAAGAAATAAGTGGCAACATTGTAAAATCAACATCGTTACCTTCAATTATCTGTTCATTTTTATCTTCCATAAATCATCCACAAAATAAATTATATAATACATTAAAAAAAGAAACAACTTTATTTTGCTGTTTCTTCTGCTCTTGTTTCACGTATTACTACTACTTTTATTGTACCCGGATATTGAAGTTTTTCTTCGATTTGTCCTTTTATATCTCTTGCAATTTTATAACTAGTTGCATCATCAATTTCTTCAGGTTTAACAATGACTCTAAGTTCACGTCCAGCTTGCATTGCAAATGTTTTATCAACACCTTCAATTGAATTACCGATACCTTCTAATTCTTCGAGCCTTTTTACATAATTTTCTAAGCTATCGTTTCTAGCACCAGGTCTTGCTGCTGAAAGTGCATCTGAAATTTGAACAAGTTCTGAAATTATACTAGTTGATTTTTTATCTCCATGATGTGATTCAATTGAATTAATAACAGTTGGTCCTTCACCATGTTTTTTAGCAACATCGCTGCCAATTTCAATATGACTTCCTTCAACTTCAAAGTCGATTGCTTTCCCTATATCGTGAAGTAATCCCGCTCTTTTAGCAAGTGCTACGTTTTCTCCAAGTTCTGAAGCTAAAAGTCCTGCTAAATGAGCAACCTCTTTTGAATGTGCAAGTGCATTTTGTCCATAACTAGTTCTGAAGCTTAACTTACCAAGTAATTCTACTAAGTAAGGATCCACTTTAGTTAAATTAAGTTCAAACAACGCTTCTTCTCCACGTTCCTTGATAATTGTTTTGAAGTCCTCACATACTTTATCATACAATTCTTCAATTCTTGCAGGATGTATGCGGCCATCTTTAATTAAGGTTTCTAAAGTGACTTTTGCAATTTCTCTTCTAAGCGGGTCGAAAGACGAAAGTACTATTACTTCTGGAGTATCATCAATTATTAAATCAACTCCTGTGATTGCTTCAATAGTACGAATATTTCTTCCTTCTCTTCCGATTATTCTTCCTTTCATTTCATCGTTAGGAAGTTCAACAGTAGAAACTGTTTGTTCGCTTGTTACATCATTGGCATATCTTTGCATACTACCAACTATTAAATCTTTTGCCTTCTTATCCGCTTCTAATTTTGCTTCATTTTCTCTATCTTTCAAATAATATGCAATTTCTTTAGACATGTCCTCTTCAACACGTTTCATTACTAAATCTTTTGCCTTTTCTTTTGAAAAACCAGAAATTTTTTCTAAAAGATCCACTTGTTCCTTTAAAATACCATCCATTTTCTTATTTTTTTCTTGAACTTCTTGTTGCAAAGTTAATAAATTTTTGTCTTTTTCATCCAAAATCTTTTCACGCTCACGAATTGTTTCGTCACGCCTATCTAAACTTTTTTCACGATTAAGAATTCTATTATTTAAATCATTAAGTTCTTGCTTTTTTTCCTTAGTTTCTTGTTCTAATGTTTGCTTTAACTTATAAGATTCTTCTTTCGCTTCAAGTATGCTATCTCTTTTTAATTTTTCGCTCTCACGTTTAGCATCTTGAATTAATTTATCAGCTTCATTTTTAGAAGCATTTTTTTTAATAGCATTAATTACTAATACTATTACTGCTCCTACAACCAATCCAATTATTATAAGCAAAATGGAAAGTGCGATATCATTCATAATATCCCTCCCATTTTCTATAGAAGTAAAGACCTCTATATTTATATTTTAATTTATTTAATTTCTCTTGTCAAACCATTTTATATTAAAAAAAGAAAAACTTTTATTTTTCTTTTATAACTTTTTTACTTTCTTTTTGAGTTTCTTCCTTATTAAAATAGTGATCGCGTATTTTCTTTTCTATTTCATTCTTTAATTCTTTATTTTGTTTTAACAAAAGTTTTACGTTTTCTCTGCCTTGTCCTATTTTTTCACCCTTATATGCAAACCATGCTCCACTCTTATCAATAATATCTAAATTACATGCTATATCAACGATTTCTCCTTCACGTGAAACACCTTCTCCATACATAATATCAACCTCAGCAGTTCTAAAAGGTGGCGCCACCTTATTCTTTACAACTTTGACATTGGTTTTATTACCAAGAACTTCTGTTCCTAATTTAATTTGCTCACTTCTTCTAACATCTAACCTTACAGTTGAATAAAATTTTAGTGCTCTCCCTCCTGGCGTTGTTTCGGGATTTCCAAATAAAATTCCAACCTTTTCTCTTAATTGGTTTATAAAAATACATATAGTATTTGTTTTATTAATCGTCCCACTTAGCTTTCTTAAAGCCTGTGACATTAATCTTGCTTGAAGTCCTACATGAGAGTCTCCCATCTCACCCTCTATTTCTGCTTGTGGAACTAACGCCGCTACTGAATCAATTACTACAATAGAAATAGCTTCACTTCTTACCAATGCTTCACAAATTTCAAGTGCTTGTTCTCCTGTGTCTGGTTGTGATAATAAAAGTTCATCAGTATTAACCCCTAATTTTTTAGCATATATTGGATCAAGTGCGTGCTCCGCATCTATAAATGCTGCCTTTCCACCCGTCTTTTGAACTTCTGCTATTGCGTGCAATGCAAACGTCGTCTTTCCACTAGATTCAGGGCCAAATATTTCTATTATTCTACCTTTAGGATATCCGCCAACTCCTAGGGCTATATCTAAACTCAAGCTTCCACTTGAAACCACTTCAATATTTTTTATTCCCCCTTCTCCAAGTTTCATTATTGCGCCTTTACCAAATTGTTTTTCAATATCTTTTAAAACTTCGTCCAAGGCTTTTTTGTTATCTTTCATTAATTTTCTCCTTTTCTGATTTAATTTTATAACTATATTATTTCTTTGTCAACAACTTTTTTCAAACACTTGTTTGCTTATTTTTGAATTTTATATATATAATATTATACCAAAAATAAAAAACCCGTTAAGGATTTTTTATTTTTATATCACTTTTCTTCATTTAAAATTATATTTTTATTATTTATATAATATTGTATACCACTTACCACAGATAATACTGTAGCCACTAAAATCAATAAATCCGCCACTCTTAAATTATATAATTCAAAAGGTAAATTTTGAAATAACATAAGTGTTATTCCTATCATCATAAACGCGGTTTTTATTTTTCCTGCTATTGAAGCTCCTACCGCTCCTTGCTTTTGTCCCACCACCATTTTGATGGAATCAACACAAATATCTCTACAAACTATTACTACTGGAACTATTACTGAAATATATCCTTCAACTGCTAATATAATTAAAACTCCATTAACAAGTATCTTATCTGCAATAGCATCTAATACTTTTCCTAAATCTGTAACCAAATTATACTTTCTAGCTAAATAACCATCAAGAAAGTCTGTAAGTGAAGCAATTAAAAATACAAATCCAGCTATTATATACTTACTATCAACTACTAATGCAGCTTTCCCAACTATGTACTTTGGAAATTCAACCCCAATCATGTTAAATGGGAAAACCAGTAAAACCAATAATGCTATTGATAATATTATTCTAGAAATCGTAATCCTATTCGGAATATTCATATTTACCTCCTACATAATTAAATGCAACATTTTCTTCATTTCTCACATTTTTTATAATTACTATTATTGCAAATGCTATAGCTATTAGAAGTACAATGGATAAAATGTAAATAACCATTGGATTTAATTTGCGTTTTAATTTTGATTCTGTCGGCATAGTGTAAGGAGACGTAATCTGATGCTCTGATTTTTCTTCTTTATTTATCTCTTTCACTCTTTGTTCTATTTCTTCAACAGGAATTCTAGATGTATAATTAAACACAAAATCATTGAATTCATCCATTATTTTATCTTCTTTTAAATTTAAATATCTTGCATATTTCATTACTAATTCTTTTAGAAAAAATATGTCTCTAAATGCATTTACATTTCCATCTTCTAAATTTTCTAATTGCGCTATTGTAATATTTAAATCTAGTGCGACTTCTTCCTCAGTTACACCTATACTTTCTCTTTCCTCTTTGAACGATAATCCTATATCTTTCACAAGTTTCTCCTTTATAATAATTTTTAATAAGCCATATTCTGTACCACTAGGGTTGCAAACATTTATCTAAGGTTTCCCTTTCTTTACTCCGTTATCTTTCCTTCGTAAAAATTCCCCTACCATAATTTGGGTTTCTCACTCGCTGGGTTTACTACGTTCCATTTGTTTATTCCTAAACAACTCGTTTCTATAGCACTTTTATATCTAATATAATCAGTTCTTGATTAATTCGAAGCCGTTAGTATTTCTACTACTTAAGGTTATTTTTTCCCTTAAAACGATCATTACTTTCATCACAGAAAGTGTGAGTATGGACTTTCCTCTACATAATTATATGCAGCGTTTGCTTAAAAATTATTCTTCACTTCCATATACAATTTTTTCTAGATCACTTAAACGTTTCAATATATCTACATTTGTGGTCCCTTTATTTGAACTTGCCAAATCCAAGTTTAATTTAAGTTCTCTAATTTCTGTTTTAAGTAATTGGTTATCTCTTTCCAAACTTTTTATTTCTGTATTTTGCCTTTTTATAATAGTTAAAAACTCAGAATAATCACGAATTATTAAATCCAAAAACTTATCAACTTCTTGCGGACGATACCCTCTAGCATCAATTTTAAACTGATGTTCAAGAATTTCATTTGGCGTCAAAAATATTTTTTCTTCTGTCATTTTTTCTTCCCTTTTCCAATTTATATTTTACAAAATTAATCGTTATTTGTCAATTGTAGTCCTTCTATTAAACTGTTATATTCTTTTAGTTGATCAAAACTGACCTCTCCAATGTCACTGAATTCAAGTTTATACTGAATATTGTTATAATTTTGATCAAACAATTTATTATAAACATTTGTTATTTCATAACTAATTTCTTCTACTTTTTCACTTTCTTTATCGTATTCTAACTCAAATATTATTATATTGTCATTCAATATGTGATTTGTTTTATTTTCTTCATTGTATAAATCCAAAACTTCTTGAGCTTTCACCGAGAAAGTTAAAGCATAATCTTTATCTTGAGAATAATTTACCTCTGTATCGCTATCGGATAATAATTGTATTACGTTTTCGATGTTTATTAAAAAGTAATCATCATTTTTATATATTGGAATTACTTTTGACTCAACTAATTTCATTTTTTCTTTATCAAACAAATAATAATTTCCTTTAATTACAAAATAAAAATCATCATTTTCGTCTTTAAGCATCTCTTTTTCACAATTTTCTGTTGTTTTCATATATTTAAGTGTTTCATCATCTTTTTTTATAGTAATTGTTTCATTGTAATTGCAGTTTTCAAATTCTACCAATGCACTTTTATAATTATATTGTACTCCTATTTCAGATTGATTATTATCCGAAACTGGAGCATTTTTATCCGCAACTTTAACTATTATGAATATCAAAATCATTATTCCGGTGTAAATCCATCCTTCAGTCAAAGTTTTCTTTCTAGCTGTTTCCGAATCTAATTCTTTCTTTTTAAATAAATTTTTAAATTTTTCTAACATACTCTGCTCCCTATTAAATTTTCTTTTCTTTTTCCATTTATATAATCAGTAGCTGCCATTTCTTTCTTCCCAGATGGCTTTAACCTTGTTATTACGATTTCTTTATCAAGTGTTCCAACACCAATACCATCTTTATATATATGTTCAATTATACCACATTCTTCAGAAATATTATTTCCAATATAAGACTCACATATTTTTATCATTTCATTGTTTAATAAAATATAACTTGTTGGAAAAGGATAAAGTCCCCGTATCTTATTATATATATGTTCCGAAGTATTATCAAAATCAAGATGTTCTTCTTCTTTTTTTATATTAAATCCATAGGTTGCCTCATCATTATTCTGTTTAATTCGCTTATTTGTGCCATTAAATATACTTTCTAAAATATCAAAAAGTAATTTTGAACCCAAATCACTCAATTTGTCATGTAGGGTTCCAACATTATCAGTATTTTCTATTTTAATGCTCTTTTGTATTATTATATCTCCCTCATCCATTTTTTCATTCATATACATTATTGAAATACCTGTTTCTTTATAACCTTCAATAATTGCTCTATGGATAGGAGCACCACCCCTAAGCTTAGGTAATAAAGAAGCGTGAACATTAATACACCCATACTTAGGACAATCAAGTATTTCCTTAGGAATAATTTGACCATAAGCACAAGTAATTACTATATCTGGTTTTAAATCTAAAATAGTTTGATAATCTTTTCTTATTTTTAATGGCTGAAATAAAGGGACATTTTGTGAAATCGCATATTCTTTTATAGAAGAAAATTTTATATTTTGTCCACGCCCTACTTCTTTATCTGGTTGAGTTACACATAAAATTACATTAAAATTTTCACACAACATCGCAAAAACCGGAACTGCAAATTCCGGAGTACCCATAAACACAACTTTTTTATCTTTAAAACTTTTCATACTATCATTCTATCAAAAAATTAACAAAAATTAAATATTAAATTACATTAACTGGATTTATATCTATACTAACACTACATTGATTATTAATATAATTTTCGTTTAATTTTCTCAATACATCATAAAGATTTGAAACGTTTTTATATTTTATAATAATTTGAAAATTATATTTATTTTTTATTTTAAATATTCTTCCAATAGAAGGGCCTAATATTATAAACTCATCATTAAAATTTTTATCTAAATATTTTTTGATTTTATTACTTTCATTTCTTGCGATTTCGTAGCTAACACTTGAAATTTTTAAAGCCACTAAATAATAATATGGCGGATATTTTAATTTCTTTCTGATATTCATTTCATATTTATAAAAAAGTTCAAAATTATCATCCTTTATATATCTAAACACATAGTTATCAGGATTATAAGTTTGTATAATAACGTACCCTGGTATTTCATATCTTCCAGTTCTTCCTAAAGTTTGACTAAGAAGTTCAAAAGTTTTCTCACCGCTCCTAAAATCCGGTATATTCAAAGAAGTATCTGCGTTTATTATACCAACTAATGAAAGATCAGGAAAATTTAGTCCTTTAGAAATCATTTGAGTACCAATTAAAATATCATATTGATGTGACTTAAAATCATCAATTATCTTTTCATAGTTTCCTTTTCTAGCAGTAGTATCCGCATCCATTCGAAGAACTCTGTATCCAGAAAATTCTTTTGCTACTATTTCTTCTAATTTTTCTGTTCCCATTCCTAAATCTTTCATAGAATCTTCTTTACATTGTGGACAAGTAATTGACATTGTGGCTCTATACCCGCAATAATGGCAACTTAATGAGTGGGAACTTTTATGATATGTCAAAGAAATGTCACAATTTGGACACTTATGAACATACCCACATGCAGAGCAAGATATAAACGTTGAGAAACCTCTTCTATTAAGTAATAACATTACTTGTTTATTTTCTTTTAAAGTTAGATGCATTTTGTTTTTCAATTCTTCACTCAATATAAAATTTCTTTTCTTCACTTCGTCATTCATATCAATGAGTTGAATAGTAGGCAAATTACCACACACTTTTTGATTCAATTGAATTAATTTAAACACTCCTTTTAATGCTCGTGCATATTGTTCTAGTAATGGAGTAGCACTTCCAAGTACACACTTTGCATTATGATATTCACACCTTTTAAATGCCACTTCTATAGCGTCATATCTAGGATTATTTTCTTGATGATAGGTAGAACTTTGGCATTCGTCTATTATGACTATTCCAATGTTTTTAAGAGGTGCAAAAATAGCACTTCTAGCTCCAACAACAACTGAAACTTTTCCTTTGATTATTTTTCTATACTCATCATACTTTTCTCCTTCAGAAAGCCGTGAATGTAGAACTGCAACTGAATCAGAAAATGCCCCTTTAAATCTTGCTACTATTTGAGGAGTTAAACTTATTTCTGGTACTAACATAATAGCTGTTTTTCCATCGCTTAAATATTTTCTTATTAAAGATATATATACTTCTGTTTTACCAGATGCTGTAACTCCTTTTATTAAAAATTTTGTATTCTTTGAATCATTATATATTGAAAAAACAGCCTGTTTTTGAAGTTCGGTTAATTTAACATTAATATCTTCTATATTGCCTTTAACTTCTCTATTTACTTCTTTTTTTATTTCGAGTATTACTTTTTTTTCAATTAATTTTTTAACAGTGTATGGAGAATATTTACTTTTAAAATCATCTGCAGTTTTAAGAAAATTAATTATTTTATTTTCTTTTTCATTGCCAACATATTCTTTATCAACCAAACTAATATATGTCAAATACTTCTTATTTATTTTAGTTTTATATGAAGCTTTTAATGCTTTAGGAAGCATTGCCTGATAGCAAGAAATAAGATTAGATATTGTACACTTACTAATATAATTACCAAGATCCAACAATTCTTTATTTAAACAAAAATCTTCATCAACAATACTTTCTATTTCTTTATATTCAAAATCAGCATTATTATTCATTTGCTTTATATCAAGTACAAAACCTTCTACCTTACGATTATTAAAAGGAATATATACTTTATGTCCTACTTTCAATTTATTGATTAAAAAACTAGGTATTATATAATCAAATACCTTATTTAACGTACTTACGTTATATTCAATTAATACACTTGCTATCATAATTCACTCAAATACATATTATATTTCTTTTCATAACCTAAAGTGGTATTATCTTCATGACCAGGATAAACTAAAATGTCACTATTATAATTCTTAATCTTTTTTAATGATTCGATCATATACTTTTCATTACTTTTTTCATAATTTCCAATTGTTTCTTTAAATAAGAAATCACCAGTAAACATAACGCTTTCTTTTTTAAAATAAAACGTCACGCTATCAAGAGTGTGTCCATACGTTTTAATAATTTCGAATGAAAAAGGTCTTATTACAATATCATTATCACTCATATAATCAATAACATTAACTTTATATTTGTTTTTATAATATTCAAGACCACCAATATGATCAAAATGGTAATGAGTAATAAGAATTCCAAGGACATTTAAATTATTAGAAGAAATATACTCTTCTATCTCCTTACTTTCAGTACCTGGGTCTACTATTAACGCAGAAGAACCAATATTAATCACATAACAATTTTCATATAATTGTCCCAAAACAAAACATTTTATATTCATAATATCTCCAATATTTCATCTAAATAATTAACACATTTATATTTGCTTTCTTTTTTATCTTTAGAAAATTTAATTGGTATTCCGCCTTCGCTTTCCCATTCAGTTAAATTAAATGTTTTATCATCTATTAAAATAGCGCCATCGGTATGTACAAGTTTAGTTTTTGAAATCAAACGAGGCACTAAAATAATTGTAATATCCTTAAAATACTTTCTTATATATTCTATTTTGTCCATTCCTTCTTTTAAAGAACATACGTGAGTTAATATACTAATATTAAATTTCTTACTATCGATAATTTTTTTAATTCTATTCATCGCTTCATTAATAATATATTTATCATTTATATATGGAAGATAATCAAAATCAGATAAAAACTTATAAACACTAAGTTCATCTTTAAAATCAATGTTACATTTTTCAAGAGCTTCATCTAAATATGGTATTGTATCCATAATAACACCGTCAAAATCAATATATAATTCCATATACCCTCCTACAACTAATATAACACATAAAAAAAAGTATGTAAAATATTTAATTTTAATACTTTTATTATTAAAATATTAAACAATTATTGTATTATGTAAGGATTGTTGGCTGTACCATTACTATTTTCATTAATCACAACATTCGAATCCAAAGAAATTACTGGAAATCCCGAAAAAGAGCATGTATCACAAGTATTTATATTTCCGGTTGGCTCATAAACCAAAACCCGAGCATAAGATTCATTCCAATAATATGGTGTCATTGTCCAATAATACGCATTAGCATTTAAATAACATGTAGAATTAACTTTTCCATCAACTGCACCTGCATAAGCAAGTTCATCTCCAGTTATTAATCCCACAATTAAACTTAATGCATTATTTCCACATTTATATTGCGGATTCTTATTGGTATGCAATCTCTCATATGCACCATAATAAAGACTAGCGGTGCCCGTATAACTCATATCACTACAATATGTTGCTGTGACTACTTGAGATTTTGCATTTGTACTTATATTATTTAAATACCAAGAATCTATAAAACTTTTTATATTTGAACCATCATAATTAATATAAGATGCATTTCGCATAGATGTATTATATTTTTTACTTATTACTGGTGCTGTATATGAAGTAGGGCACGTTGTATTACTTGCTTGTAAACTCATATACATCATACGTATACTCCCATCTTCATTAGTGCGAATTATTCTAAAACATTTTTCATCAAATAAAACATAATTATTGTTTACTTCTCCTCTATAATAATAAACTTTCTCACCTGTACCATCACTATTTAAATCCTCTGTTTTTGTTAAATTGCTTGTATAAAATAAACCTTTCCCATTTACATCACTATTTATTGCTTTAAAGTCTATATTTGAGTCAGATAACTCTATATTATCAGTCAATATTTGATTATATAAAGTAAGCGAGGATTCTTCCACTCCTAATGTACTTTCTTCATGTATTGCGAATGTACTTCCTTTTACTGCGAATGTATTTCCTT
>CAZGGW010000013.1:0-23607 GCA_964525365.1 uncultured Muribaculaceae bacterium
AAGCTCTAATACATGAGACGCAGTAATTGCATCTTCAAAAAACAATTCATAAAAGTCTCCCAGCCTATAAAAAAGTAGAACATCTTCATATTCACTTTTTGTTTTTAAATATTCTTTCATCATAGGACTAACCTTATTTATATTTACTGTACTTCTTTCCATACAAACCTCAACTATATTATAATATAATTGGGGTTTATTTAAAAGAATATTTTTAATAATTTAAATTCAAAATATAAAAATATTATTGTGACACTATATCAAAAGACGATCCTTGGGTTCCGACACCGCCTTCGGTTTTAATACCTGAATATAATTTTATTATAGGACGCACCCCAGCAGTTATATTTGCTGCACTATAATTAGTGTAATTATTTGTTCTTCCAAGCCAATAGTACGTACTTTCCGTATTTATGGATGTAGCAAACCAATAAGAATCATTGATTGTCAAAAGTGAGTTTGTATTTCCGCATGCCGCAGACGATGTTGCTTTACAATTTAATAAAGTAGACGTATTTCTATTTATATTTTGAAACATACTTTCATTTAAAGCAAATGCAGTAGTAGAATCGCACTTCTTATCATATGTATAATTTTTATTACAATATTTTAATGCAATATTATTTTGATTATTAATTGTAGTAGCAGAATTACTAGAAGTTCCAGTTAAGCATTCGGGTGTCCCTCCAGAAATTAAATATACGACATCATCATCATATCCATCATTATTTTTTTCAATATAAGCTATTCTCCATCCATACGCATTTGTTTTATATGACGATGAATAACAATAACCACCAGTTGTATTACATTGACTACCTGGCGTGGTAGTAACTGCGTTACATCCTTTGCATGAGTCACCAACACAGTCATTAGTTCCAACATAATTAACATAATCTCCTACATTAGCTGCTGATAAATATCCATGAGTAATATTTACTGTACAAGTTCCACTAGCTGTAACATTATTAAGTGATAATATTCCAGTAGTAGTATTAATTAAAGCTTCAATTGAATCTGTACAGGTCACAGTTGAACCAGTTAAATTAAAACCAGTTTTAGAAGTGATTTGAATATCTTTACTTCCTCCGTTACTAATAACAACTTTACTAGAGGCACTAGTACCATTATTTACGTTGATAAATATTACATTTTCATGAGAGGGCTCAACTAAAGAATATAAATTTTCTTGAGTTCCAGTTCCGCTATTTGTTAATATTCCAGGATATAATTTTATTATAGGACGCACCCCAGCAGTTATATTTGCTGCACTATAATTAGTGTAATTATTTGTTCTTCCAAGCCAATAGTACGTACTTTCCGTATTTATGGATGTAGCAAACCAATAAGAATCATTGATTGTCAAAAGTGAGTTTGTATTTCCGCATGCCGCAGACGATGTTGCTTTACAATTTAATAAAGTAGACGTATTTCTATTTATATTTTGAAACATACTTTCATTTAAAGCAAATGCAGTAGTAGAATCGCACTTCTTATCATATGTATAATTTTTATTACAATATTTTAATGCAATATTATTTTGATTATTAATTGTAGTAGCAGAATTACTAGAAGTTCCAGTTAAGCATTCGGGTGTCCCTCCAGAAATTAAATATACGACATCATCATCATATCCATCATTATTTTTTTCAATATAAGCTATTCTCCATCCATACGCATTTGTTTTATATGACGATGAATAACAATAACCACCAGTTGTATTACATTGACTACCTGGCGTGGTAGTAACTGCGTTACATCCTTTGCATGAGTCACCAACACAGTCATTAGTTCCAACATAATTAACATAATCTCCTACATTAGCTGATGCTAAATATTTTTTACTTAAAGTAATAGTACATGTTGCATCTTGCTTTGTATTACTTAATAATAATTTAGAAGTACCTTCATCTAATGTTGCACCAACATTATTAGTACACGTAATACTTGCATCTTTAATAATATATCCTTCTTTAGGAGTTATTTTTATTTCCTTATTTGTATTATAAGAAATTCTATAATTACTTTTTTCAGTTGACGCATTTTTAGCATTAATTTTGATATTAACATTTAGATTGGCGTATATATTATCTTTGTCTAGTTCTGTATATACTCTATTTTGAAAAAATACAAGAGTTATTTTGTTATCATTCATTACTGAATTATCGACTGGATTTATTATACATCCGTATGTTTTTTGACATATTTCTTGTTTTTGAATTATTTTGCCATTTTCAATATCAGGTTCCAAATAACCTGTTTGTAGTAAAATTTCCATAGTTATTTCAACTTCATCATTTGACGCAAATAAAGATGATTTGTGATCATTTCCATATTGAGTTGCGGCTATCAAAATAATATCTTTTTTTGATTCATATATTCTATTTTTAGAACTATTATTTATTAAAACAATGCTTGTACCGGCAATTGCAGTTACTAAAGCAATTATAGTCAAAGATACTAGTAATTCAATTAATGTAAATCCTTTTTTATTCATTTAAACTCCCAAAAAATAAGATTAGGTTTTATCCTAAACTCATTTTATAATATTATAAATTATAAGTCAATATCACTATCAATTAAAAAAGTAACTGGACCATCATTATTTATATTAACTTGCATATCGGCACCAAAAATTCCTGTTTCCACATGAATGCCAACATCTTCTAATTTTTTGTTTAACATATTATATAATTTATTTGCCTCATCTGGCTTCATTGCTTCAGTAAAAGAAGGTCTCCTTCCTTTTCTAACGTTTCCATACAATGTAAACTGAGAGATACTGAGAACACTACCTTTTACATCCGTAAGACTTTTATTCATCAATTCATTTTCGTCTTCAAATATTCTTAAATTTATTATTTTGCTAATCATTTTGTTCAATATTTCTTCATTATCTGTGTGAGTAAAACCAACTAATATTACTAATCCAACACCAATATTATAAGTATTATTTTCTACATATACTGAACTTTTCTTAGTTCGTTGAATTAACACTTTCATACCTGCAACCTCTCCACTCTTAATACAAAATCAATTTTTAATAATTCTTCTATATATAAATTCAATGTTTTAATATTATTCACTCTTATTTCAATGTCGTAATGTGCATCAAAAGTTCCTGAATTTCTTATATTGATTCTCTCCATATTTATATCGTATTTTGAAGATAAGGAAATAATATCAATCAAATTATCTTTTGTTTCATCAATATATACTTTAAGAAACGTTTCACTTTTACCACTTACATTTTCATTCCAATGACATTCAATAATTTTTTGACTATTCAAATCAACATTTTTACAATTTATAGAATGAATTTTTATTCCGTTACCATTTGTAATAAAACCAATTATTTCCTCGCCCATTACTGGTTTGCAGCATGGAGCGATTATAGTTTTTATATCTGAATAACCTTCTACCATGATATTATGATTAACATTTTTGTTTTTATCTATCCTTATTTTCTTTTTTGGTTTTGGAGTTGTAACTTTTTTTAAAATATTTGATGGCAAAAATTTCAATATTGATATAGAAAAATACAATTCTTCTTCAGTTATATTGTTTAAACTTATCAATATTTTCCGAATAAGTTCATTATCAAATTCTAATTTTAATTTATTAGCTTCAGAAAGTAACATTTCACGGCCAAGTGCAATATATTTGTCTTTTTTGTTTTTATAAAAGTACGATTTAATTCTGTTTTTTGCACTAGAAGTCTTAACAAATTTTAACCAATCTCTGCTTGGACTTTTACCTTTTTGTGTATTTAATACCACAATGTCATCGTTTTGCAATTTGTAATTTAATTTTACCATTTTACCATTCACTAATGCACTAACTAATGTATTACCGATTTCTGAATGTATTTTATATGCAAAATCCACTGGTGTTGATCCAACTGGCAAGTCAATTATATCTCCCCTTGGGGTAAATACATATATTTCTTGATTATTAAATTCTTTATTAAGACCTGTAAAAAATTTACTATTTTTATCTAAGTCATTTAATTCGATTAAAGTTCTAAAGGCTTCTAATTTTTGTTCCATTATTGATTTACTTCTACCATCAACATTTTCTTTATAACTCCAATGTGAAGCCACTCCTTTTTCTGCAATTTCATCCATTTCATAAGTTCTTACTTGCACTTCGCACACTTGATTATTTTCTTTTCCTGTAAATATAGTGGTATGGATTGATTGATACATATTGGATTTTGGATTGGCTATAAAATCTTTAAATCTTTTTGGTATTGAAGTATATTTTGAATGAATTATTCCGACTACCAAGTAGCATTCCTCAATCTTTTTAACCAAGACCCTTACTCCCAATAAATCATATATGTTATTCCAACTTCTTCCACTTTTTAATTTATTATAAATACCTCTAACACTTTTCACCCTATAAACAATAGAAAAATTTATATTTTCATCTTCTAACAATTTTTTAATATCGCTAGCAATTTCTTCTAGAGTCATTTCTAGTTCATCACGTGAAGCGTTAATTGTTTGTAAAACCCTTTCGTAGCCTTTAGGATCTGTGTATTTTAAGCACAAATCTTCTAATTCACTTTTCATAGTTTTCACACCTAATCGGTGTGCTATTGGTATCAATATATTTTGTGTATCCTCAACCATTTCTTTTTGTAATTTCTTGGGTTTATCTTTAATAGTCTTTAAATTATCAATTCGATCCGCGAACTTAATAAATAATGCTTTAGGATTTTCAGCAAGACCAACAACTATTTTTCTATATCTTTCCTCATGTTTTTCGTTAGTGAAAGTTTTTTTGATACTACTTATTTTTGTCAAACAATTTATTATAATTGCACTTTCTTCACCAAATAAGTTTTTAATATCATCAATACTCAAAAGTTCTAATGAAACAGCTTCATGAATTAATGCACAACCTATTGTGGTAGCATCCATCTTAATTAAAGCTAGTGAGTATGCGACATTTAAAGGATGTATTAAAAAATCTTTATCAACTACTTCATTAAGCCTTTCTTGCATTGAAAGAGCACAACTATAATATTTATCTATAATAGATAAGTGATTGGAATTCATGTATTTGCTAATTTCATTTATTAAATCTTGATATTTTATATTATTTTGCATTAACTATTAATACCTCTTATTTCTAATTCTTCAACTTCTCTTTTTTCACTCTTTTTAGGCCTTTTAGAACGTATATTTTCAAGTTTGTATAAAATATAAGGTGATATAAATATTGATGAAAAAGTACCGGAAACTAAACCAACTAAAGTTGAAATATTGAATGTATAAATCTCATTTACTCCTAATACTATTAAAGTAAATATACCAATCAAAGTCGTAATTGATGTAACAATATTTCTACTAATTATTCCATTTAAACTTTCATTTATTATTTCATAATAATTTGGTGCAGCATTTTTGTTTTTCGATTCTTTTTTTGATTTTTTTAATATTGAACGAACTTTATCAAAAACAATAATTGTATCATTTATTGAATAACCAATTATGGTTAATAAAGAAGCAATCAAAATAAAATTTATTTGAATTTTAAATATTAAAATTATGGCAATCATAATCAAAACGTCATGGAAAAGTGCTATAATTGCAGAAATACTATAATTAATATTAAATCTAAGAGCTATATATAAAATTATCACAACTGATGCTATTACCATGCTATAAGCTGCATTTTTTATTAGATTTGAAGTCACGCGCGTTGTAATTTGATTTATGGAAACTTCTATATTATTATTTTCAAAATATTTTTTTATCTCTTCACTTTGTTCTTCCGTTACTATTTTATTTAGTTTTATATATCCTTCTTTTTCGGTTCCAATATAATAAGCATAATTTTCTACATCATACTTTTCCAATGTTTGAGCATAAGTACCAAGTTCCAACTTATTTTCGCTTATCATACTAATATTAGTACCACCAGAAAAATCAATTCCTAAATTTATATTTTCTTTAAAAATATTTATTAAGCTTATTAATATAATAATAGTTGCCGTAATAATTATATATTTACTTTTTGATAAGAAATCAAAGCCCTTATTTTCTTTTATTTTCCCAAAAAATCCTGACGGATTTTCTTGAAATAACTTATCATAAACACATTTTTTTAATAATATTCTATTAATTATAATCATACATATAATTGTAATACAAATAGAAATTATAAGCATAGTAGCAAATCCTTTTATTGAACTTTCGCCGAATATATATAGTACAATTGCCACTAAAAGAGTTGTAATATTTGCATCTATTATTGCAAATAGACTTTCTTTACTACCATTTTTATAAGAATTGTTAAGATTTTTAGAATTCTTATACTCATCTTTAATCTTTTCAATTAAAATTACAGAACTATCAATACTCATTCCTATTCCCAAAATCAATGCTGCGATTCCGGTAAGAGTAAATACACCTCCAATTGCATTAAATACTACAAATACTAATAAAGTATATAAAATTAAACATACACTAGAGATTACACCAGAAATTTTATATCTTATTGACATTAATATTGAAATTAATACAATGGCAATAACCAAAGCAAGTCCAGCTTTTTTTATAGTATCTTGTCCAAAAGAAGCAGAAACTAAATGTGGAGATGATTCTTCAACTAATTTTGTAGGTAAAGACCCAGAATTAATTAAAGTTGCTAATTCAGAAGCTTCTTCTTTAGTAAAATTGCCTCGTATGACTATGTTTGAATCTTTTAAACCCTCTTCTACAGTAGCTGCACTAATGCAATTGGAATCAGACGTTCCACATAATTTTGATTCATTTTTATAAGAATCAGTTTCTTCATTATAATCAAGCCATATTACAATAATATTATTTTCTCTTTTACTAATTTCTTTTGTTATTTTATAAAAAGTCTCAGTATTTTTAATATCCAAAGTTACTACTGTTGTAAGATTTGATGAATCATATTCATAGTTTGCGCCATTATTACCAAGTACATCACTAGTCATCAATAGATTATCATCACTATCTCTAAAAGTTAATACTGCCATTGTACTAATTCGTTCGCGGGCAGTTTCTTCATCTTCTACTCCAGGCAAAGAAATTCTTATTATATCATCACCCTCAAAAGAAATTACTGGCTCGCTAACTCCTAATGTGTCAATTCTCCTTGTTATTGCTTCATAAGTGTTATTTAAATCTTCTTCTTTTAAAACATCATCTTCTTTTAAAGGTTCAATCTTGTATATTACTTCAAATCCACCTTGTAAATCAATCCCATAATTAATATTTTTTATTACCGGGATAAATAGTACAAAAGAAATTATAGCAATTACAGCAAGTAATAAATAAAATTCAATATTCTTTTTCATTAGTTTATAATAAATCTCCTGTTTCTGTATTAATTTTTCTTTTATTAGTTTTTATTTTTTCTTTTATATATGCATCTATCAAATCCGCATCTGTATCAAATATATCATTTGTCATGTCATAGAGCGACAAACCGTTTTTATTTTTCCACGAATTTTCTACTAAAAAATTCCATAGATCTTCCTCTTTTACATAATCAATACCAAGTCTTTTCAATTCACACATTTTTGAATAAAGGGCTGGCTTAATTCTGCTGTAAAGTTCTTCAACCGTTCTAAATTCCACTTCATTATTCATTATCGATTTCCTTATATTGAATAGGATTTTTTAAAACTGAGTTATTAATTAATTTCATCTTTTCGATTAATTCATTAGGCGTTAAGTTAACTACTTCATCACTATCTCTTCTTTTAAACTCAACAATATTATTTTCGATATTTTTACCAATTACAACTCGATATGGAATACCGATTAAATCCATGTCATTGAATTTAATGCCAGGTCTTTCTTCTCTATCATCAAATAGTGCATCTATGTTAGCGTTAGTTAGTTTATCATATAGATCATTTGCGATTTTCATTTGTTTTTCGTTTTTCGTGTCTATTACAACAATAGAAATTTTATATGGTGCAACTTCATACGGCCAAATTATACCTTTTTTATCGTAATGCTGTTCTACAATAGTTGCCATAGTTCTACCTAATCCTATGCCATAACTACCCATATAAACATATTGAAGTTTATTTTCCTCGTCTGTATATGTAACGTCTAAACATTCACTATATTTTGTACCCAATTTAAATATATTTCCTATTTCAATTGATTTACTGAAATTTAATTTTTCTCCACATTTTGGACATAAATCACCTTCTTTAACTTGATACAAATCAGTATACAAATCAACTTTAAAATCAGTATCAACATTTACATTCTTAAAATGGTAATTAATTTTATTCGCACCACATATCATATTTTTTGTATATTTGATTTTCTCATCCGCAACTACTTTTAAGCCAATATTAACAGGACCAACAAAGCCAACTTCAGAACCAGTAACATTCTTTACTTCCTCAAATGTAGCTAATTCCATAGTTGAAGCTTTAAGAATTTTCTTTAATGATGTTTCATTTACTTCATCATTTCCTAAAACTAAAACAGCGTAGTATTCATTATCACATTTATAAATTAAGGTTTTAATGAATTTTTCTTCATTCTCATTTAAAAATTCAGATATTTCTTTTATGGTTTTAACATTTGGAGTGAAAATCTCCTCTAGTTTCTCATTTTTTTCAGTTGAGTTTTTATATTCATTTTTTCTTTTCGCAATATCAATATTAGAAGCATAAGAACATTTTGGACAAGTTACTATTGTATCTTCTCCTTTATCACATAATCCTTGAAATTCTTCAGATAAAAGGCCTCCCATAGCTCCAGTATCTGAGGTAACAATAGAATAATTAATCTTCGTTCTATTAAAAATATTTATATATGCTTTTTTCATTTCTTGATACGATACATCAAGCATATCTTCGCTTACATCGAAAGAATAAGCGTCTTTCATTAAAAATTCTCTTAATCTTACAAGTCCAAATCTAGGACGTGCTTCGTCTCTAAATTTATTTTGAAATTGGTGCAAACTAAAATGTAAATCTTTATAACTCTTTATTACAAATGAAGAAGCTATAGCAAATAGTTCTTCATGAGTTGGACCAAGAATAAACTTTTTATCATATCTATCATTTAATCTAAACATATCATTGCCAAAATTCTCATTTCTTCCGCTTTTCTCATAAACAGATTCACTAATTAAAGTTGGCATTAAAAGTTCTTCAGAACCTATATTTTTCATTTCTTCGTTGATAATATTTCTAATATTATTGAGTACTTTATACCCAAGTGGTAAATAAATATATACTCCAGTTGATGTCTTTTTTATCATTCCGCTTTTAACCAAAAAATTTCCAGAAATACTGTCCTCTTCTTTAGCATCTTCTCTCAACGTAAAAAAATATTTATTTTTTAATTTCATCTTATTCCTCCATTATTTTGCTTTTAACAGCATATATTTTACTATTTTGGTCATATTCATATGTTATACAAATATTAATATTATTCATTGATTCATTATTTATTGGATTTGTTAATTCGGATTTGTTATTACGATCTCCGATTACATATCCTTTAGAAATTAAAAATCCTATTGTAATAATCATAGATTCTTCACTAGTGCAATCACTAGTTAATAAATTAACATTATCCTCTCCATAATTTTTAGAGGACTCCAACACTTCAATTATTTTTGAATTATATGAGTTTTCTCTCATTTTACCGCTGTAATTGACGAGTGATGGTATAATCAAAATAATTATAATTGCCATTAATACTAAAGTTGCCAACAGTTCAATCAATGTAAAACCTTTTTTGTTCATATTTCGCTCCTATTTGATTATATCAAAATTTTAATAATAAAAAAAGTTGAAAATATATAAAAATTTAGATATAATATATTTTAGAAGAATAAAAGAGGAATACATGAAAGAATTTGATTTTGAATCTATACCAATTGTAGAAATCGCAAATGAAATAATTATGGATGCAGTAAATAAAAGTGCTTCTGATATTCATTTCGATCCAACCAAAACTGATATTAAGATTAGAATCCGTATAGATGGTGAACTTATAGATTATGGTATTATTCCTCTAAAATACAAACGAAATATGATTAGCCGTATAAAAATGATTGCGGGAATGAATATAATGGAGACTAGATTGCCACAAGATGGTGCAATAAAAAACAAAATTGGAGATAAAATGTTAGATCTCCGTGTTTCTAGTTTGCCTACAAATAATGGTGAAAAGATTGTTATTCGTATACTTGATTATTCTCAAAGTTTAAAAGGTCTTGAAACTTTAGGATTTAGTGAAAACGCTTTGGAAAAAGTATACAAAATGATAAAAGTTCCTAATGGTATAATATTAGTTACTGGAGCAACCGGTACAGGGAAATCCACTACCGTTTATTCTATATTGCAAAAATTAAATACTGAAGATGTTAATATTATCACAGTTGAAGATCCAATAGAAATGGATATTGCCGGAATTAATCAAGTACAAGTGCAATCAGAGATTGGTCTTACTTTTGGTTATGTTTTAAGAAGCGTTTTAAGACAAGATCCAAATATAATAATGATTGGTGAAATTAGAGATGACGAAACTGCAAGAATTGCGGTAAGAGCAAGTATCACTGGGCATCTGGTATTATCAACAATACATACTAATAACTCTTTAAATACTATTGAGAGATTAACTGATATGGAAATAGAAAGATATTTACTTGGAAGTGCACTGACGGGAATTATATCTCAACGTTTAGCAAGAAGATTATGCCCTCACTGCAAAATACTTAGAAAAACAAATGAATATGAAAAGAAAGTATTTTCTGCAGTCATTGGAAAAAAAGTTGACGAAATGTATGTTGCTAATCACGATGGATGTGATAAATGTTCACATGGTTATAAAGGCCGTGTTGCTATTCTAGAAGTTTTAAGAATTAACGAAGAAATAAAAGATGCGATTGTTAAAAGTGCTCCCAAACCACAACTTAGAAAATTAGTTTATTCTAGCGATGTTATCACATTGCTTCAAGATGGATTGATTAAAGTTATAAACGGTGAAACATCATTTGAAGAAATATTGAAAATTATAGATTTAGAAAATGATTTAGAAAATTATAACGAAGATAATTTGAAAATCAGCATTGAAGAATCTAAAATGAAGAATAATAAAGAAAACTTAGAAACATTAAATTTCTAAGTTTTCTTTATTTACAATATCCTTTACCTGGTTCATCACCTTTTACATAAGTTTCACCCGCAATACCACATCCACTTTTAGTAAAAGCATCTTTTAAATAACCGCCAAAAAGATTAACAGCGGCAATCATTACTATACTAATTAAAGCAATAATCATTATATATTCCGTAAGTGCTTGGCCACGCTTATTCATACTAACACACTCCTACAATTTAATTTTATATTAAATACTTTAATTTGTCAATTAAATGTGATATTATTTAATTATGAGAAGTATAAAAATCAAAGAAGCAAACACTTTTTTTTCTAAACTAATTGGTTTTTCTTTTAAAAGAAAAAAAATAGATTATGGTATTAAATTTAATAACTGTAATTCCATTCATACCCTTTTTATGTTGCAAATAATAGATGTTATTATGACTGATAAAAATAATAAAATTTTATTTATAAAAGAAAATTTAAAACCATTTCGACTAATACTTCCACAAAGAAACGTATTTTACACTTATGAACTTCCAATAAATTATATTAAAAATAATAAAATAAAGGTAGGAAAAATATGGAATATAATAAAGAAATAATACATTATAATAGTGTAATCCAAAAAATGATAGAAATATATGGCTACAATTGTTGGATGAATGGAATTATTACTAAGAACAACAAGCTTACTATTCACCATATTGTGCCAATCCGTGTAAAAAGGATTAAAAACATTAGTAATTTTGCTTTATTAACAAACAATAGTCATGCGTTATTTAATTATATTGAATTAAATTATGAAAAATACGGATTATATCTTACTGAACTGTTTACGGAACTAAATCATTCAAATTGTCCACCTACTAAAGAATATGTTGATGAAATAAAACTGATTTTATCAAAAGTTAAAATTGACAAATAAATATTTATATAGTATTATTGTTAAGTGATCTTATGGAGTAGTACTCAAGAGGTTGAAGAGGAGCGCTTGCTAAGCGTTTAGACCGAGAAATTGGTGCGGGGGTTCAAATCCCTCCTACTCCGCCATAAAAAAAATAATCTTTAGAAATCTAAAGATTTTTTTATTTAATAATTTGATTTAAAATTTCATTCATTACATATATTTTTTCTGCAGGGATTTTTATATTGTTTTTTTCCATTATTAAATACCCCTTTTTCACTAATTCTTTTATATTAAACTCTTCTTGAATATTAACTTTAAATTTATTATAAAATTTATAAACATCAATACCTTCAAGTTTCCTTAATCCTAATATTATTTCATTTTCCATATCTTCTCGTTTTGAAAGAATAATTTCTTGTTTTCTAAAATTTTGTTGAATATACTCTTTAAAATTTTTGGTATTTTCATATCTTACGTTATTTAAATAGCCATGTGCTCCCAAACCAAACCCATAATACTCATTGTTATTCCAATATCCTAAATTATGGATGCTTTCATAACCTGGTAACGCGAAATTAGAAACTTCATAATGATTATATCCTTTTGAGGTTAACTTTTTTACAATTTCTTGGTACATTTTATAGTCGAATTCTTCATCTATTGGTAAAACATTCTTAATTTTTAATGCTGTGTGTTCCTCAATTATTAGGGAATATGTACTTATATGATGAGATTTTAATTTCAAAGCATATCTTAAATCTTTCCTTAATATACTCATCGTATCAATATTAGTCGCATATATTAAATCGATATTATAATTATCAAAACCATACTCTTTTAGTAATTTAAAACTGTTAAAAATTTGATTGATATTGTGTTTTCTATTTAAATATTTTAATTTATATTCATTAAAACTTTGAACGCCAATACTCAGTCTATTAACTTTATTGGATTTTAATACTTCTAACAATTCTGTGGTAATATCATTTACATTCAATTCAAATGTAAATTCATAATATTTTTGTACTTTAAAAACATCAATTATTTCAAAAAGTAATTTTATTTGGTCAATATTTAAACAAGACGGAGAACCACCACCAATGTATATACTTTTTATTGTGTCATTTTCATAATATTTTTGTACTTCAATTTTTAAATTTCTTAAATAATCATTAACCCATTCATTATGATAATAAAATTTACAAAAATCGCAATATGAACAAATAGATTTGCAAAAAGGAATATGTATATATACACTTTTCATTATTTTCTCTTTTTCATATTAATATCAAACTGTGAAAGTTCTAACTGAGGAGAATATAGTGTTTCTACTTGCTCATTTAAAACATCTTCAACTGCTGTATCAATATAATCAGAAAGAGTTTCTCCAAAATGCTCATAAATATGGAGGTGATCAACCATAAAATCATAATCCATTTTAGGAACATAACTCAGAAATTTACAAATAACAAGTAAAAAATATGGATTAATATCGTTTTGTATTTCATTGCTTGAAAGTAACAAACAATTATCTTTAATTCCTTCTCCATAGCGAACAGGAATATTTAAACGTTTTCTAGTGGCAAAAAGATTATTAAATGAGGCTTGATTCCTTTTATCTGATAAAATTGTATAATATTTATTTAAAAATTTCATATTAGTTTGTAATGTGGATTTGTTAATTTCCTTAGTACCAAAACTAACACCAACAATATCATTTAAATATTCTATACAGTCAGTCATTGTTTCTATTCTAAGTGGCTCCATGTCACGCATTATCTTGTTTTTTATTCCAAATTCAATTGGTACAATATTATTTCCCATTAAATCATTGTAATATGACTGTAAAAAATATGTTTTTTCTTTTACTAATTCTTTATATTTTGAAGGCATTGTTTTGCTTGAATTTTCTAAATTTCTTATTTTTTGAACAACGTTAGACAAATATATCGAATTAAAAACACGTATCTCTTTAAAACTCCCATCATGCACTAAGTCTGACATAGAAATTTTATATAATTCAGTAGCAAATTTTTCTGCTAATACTGTAGTTACGTTTAATAATAATTCTTCTGTTATTACTCCGCATTCAGTAAATAGCGACAGATTTTCAAACAAACTACTACAATACTTTGCATCTTCATAATTCTCTTTTTGATTTATAGGATTTTTAATTAATTTTAAATTAGACTTTTCCATACCTACTCCTACCTTTCATCCATACTAAGTATTGTCAAAAATGCTTCTTGTGGAATTTCAACACTACCAACTTGTTTCATTCTTTTTTTACCTTCTTTTTGTGCTTCCAATAATTTTCTTTTTCTAGAAACGTCTCCACCATAACATTTAGCTAGCACATTTTTTCTCATTGCGGGTATATCTTCTCTAGCTATTACCTTTGAACCAATTGAAGCTTGTATTGGAACATTAAACATTTGGCGTGGTATGATTTTTTTTAAATTTTCCACTATAACTTTTCCTCGTTTATATGCCGATTCTTTGTGAACAACTATCGAAAGAGCATCAACTATTTCTCCATTTAATAAAATATCCATTTTTACTAAATTACTTTTTTTATTTCCAATAAATTCATAATCCAAAGATGCATACCCTTTTGTATTACTTTTTAATTTATCAAAGAAATCATATACAATTTCTGATAATGGTATTTCAAAAATTATATTTACTCTTTTTTCATCCATATAGATAATAGTCTGATAAATTCCTCTCTTTTCGTTACAAAGTTCCATTACTGTTCCGATAAATTCTGAAGGTACAAATATATTAGTTTTTACATATGGTTCCCTTATTTCACTGATTTTTACTTGTTCAGGCATTTTACTCGGACTATCTATATAAATAATATTTTCATCCGTTAATTTAACTTCATATATAACAGAAGGAGATGTTGCGATTATATTTATTTTAAATTCTCTTTCAATTCTGCTTTCAATTATATCCATGTAATCCCAGAAATCCACATCTAAAACCAAAGCCCAATGCGGTAGATGTCTCTGCTTCAAATGACAACGCCGCATCATTTAATTTAAGTTTTAATAGTGCTTCTTTTAACAAATTATATTTATTACTCTCAACTGGATATATTCCGCAATATACCATGGGTTTCATTGTTTTATAACCAGGTAAAGGAGTAACGTTGTCAGATATGTTACATATTGTATCCCCTACTTTTATATCACTTATACTTTTAATACTAGCACTTAAAAAACCGACTTCACCACAAGATAAAGTATTTCGTTTACTTTCCTTCGGCGTATGTTTTCCAAGTTCTAACACTTCATATGTATTTCCAGTAGATAACATTTTTATTTTATCTCCAATTTTGATATTACCACTTACTACCTTTAAAAGAATTACCACTCCTTTATATGAATCAAAATAACTATCAAAGATTAATGCTTTAAATCCACTTTCATCAATCTTAGGTGCAGGAACATTTTTTATAACAGAATCTAATAAATCTTCAATCCCTTCCCCAGTTTTTGCACTACATAAAATTATATCTTTTTCATCAAACAATCCTAAATTTAAAATTTCTTTTTTTACCTTTTCAATATCTGCATTCGGGAGATCTATCTTGTTTATAACTGGTATTATTGTTAAATTATTTTCAATTGCCAAATAAAGATTAGCAAGAGTTTGAGCTTCTATACCTTGAGTCGCATCAACCACAAGCACTGCTCCCTCACAAGCGGCAAGGCTACGGCTTACTTCATAAGAAAAGTCGACATGTCCCGGGGTATCTATTAAATGAAGAATATAATCTTTATATTTAAGTTCAACTGCATTTAATTTGATAGTGATACCACGTTCACGTTCTAATTCCATATTATCAAGTATCTGATCCTTCTTTTCTCGCTCACTTACTGCACCACAAAATTCTAGTAATCTATCCGCTAAAGTACTTTTACCATGATCAATGTGTGCTATTATAGAAAAATTTCGTATATTCTTCGTTTCCATGACTTTATTGTACTAAATTTGTCAGAAATTGTCTATGAAAAAAGTTAGATTACTTCTAACTTTTAATATTTAATTTAAATACATATTATAGAACTAAAATCCTCCTCCAGAGTTACCTCCACCTCCAAATCCTCCTCCAGAAGAGAAACCTCCACCATGACCGCTTCCACTAGACATTTGTGATGCTTTGGCTGCCGAAACAGCGGAAACTGAAGATCGTACATAATTTGTCATATTATTTGATATATCATGTGATAAATTATTAAACATAAAATAATTAAATAATATATCACCTCTATCCATATTGTAGTTTGGTCTGATTTCTGAAAATTTCATTTTCATACTTTCTTGCACTTTGGCAGCAATGCCAAAAATTGACGCATATACCAAATATCTTTCCCACAATTTAATTTCAGGCAATTCTTTTTCACCAAATCTTCCAAAATCATTTAAAAACTTTTTAAATGATTTCCATTTTAAATAATCTTCATTACCTTTAGGAGTTCTTTTTTTGAATATAACTACATAACACAAAAATATAACAGAAATGACACCAAGTATTAAATATATATAATTAGTAATGTGATAATAATAATCAATTAAAGCCAAGATAATTCCAAATATTGAAAATAAAATGAATCCAGCTTTTACTTTCATATTATCTTCATAAAAATTATAAGTTTTAGATTTTTCTATTACTTGATTTTTCCAAGTATTATAAGCAGTACATAATCCATTGTTCCCACTAATATCAGTCTTCTTAGAAAAAGATTTTATTTGTTTTAACGTTACTTCGTGTCCATCACCAATTTTATTAAATATCGTATCAATAATAATATTTTCTTCTTCGCTAACCACAAGATTTTCCGCTTTTATAAATTTATAATCTTTTGATTTTTTATCACTTGGTATATCTTCAATTAATATAGCTTTTTTATAAATTAAATTAAGTAAACTTGTACTAAATGCATTTTCAGTAATATTTTTATTCATTAAATACTCAATATTTTCCACATCATAATCATTAATGAAATCCCTATAATATTCTCCCTTAAAATTAGATTTATATTCCTTATCGTATTTTTTATATATTAGAATGGTAAAAAATACGATCAGCACTCCATATATACATTCAACGCCAACAAAGAAATAAGTTTTAAAAAAGTTTATTTTTCTTTTTGTATTCGCATCATTTGCTCTTTTGTTTTCAATATTACTCACAATAGAAATAGCATCCATATTTGATTTTTTACTTTCATTAATATTAATCGAAAATATTTTTTTATCAAATAACATTCTAACATCTACCCCAGAACCGATTTCATAGTTTTTAAGACTAACATAAGAGCCACCATTATTTGCATCTTTTATAATAGTAGCATTTAATTGACCATGACCCCATACTTTAAATATTTCATCGGCTGCATAAGGTAAATCAATTAATATTTGTACATCTTCGATTGAATCATTCCAATCCTTACTTATGTATGTATAGTAAAATTCTGCACAATCATTATGTTCTACCAATATATTTGTAACAACATACTCAAGAAAAAAATATGTTGTATCATTTATGGTCTCATTGTACATTTTAATATTAACGCCATCATCATTTTTTTCGATAATATAAACGCCATTATCTCCATTACTTGCTGTCTCTACTTCTTCTAAATATGTAACGTTTTCATCAATCAAATTACCATTAAATTGGTCAAATGTTAAACTATCAATATTAACCACTCCAACACGCAATGAATCTATGCTTGTTCCATTATATATAGAACTTCCTTCTAAATCACTTTCTTTACCACTGAAAGTCACTAAGTCATTATTTTTAAATAAAATATTTCTATAATATCCATTATATGTCCCATTTACTTCTATTATTTCTCTTACCTTAAGTCCTCCAGCGATTTCAATTTCACTTCTTACATAATATTTCTTTACATTATAATCTACGGCATTTGAAGATACCGCTTTTAAATTTAAAAATGGAACAATACAAATTAATAATATTATGTATTTAAATATTTTTTTCAACTTTTCCTCCTAAAAAAAGCTTATTAGTATAAGCTTTAAAATTTAATTTTTGGTGCTTCTTGTACTTCTTTACCTGCTTCAAAAAACGTTTCTTTTTTGAATTTAAACATATTCGCAACTATACTACTTGGAAACAGCTCAACTTTATTATTTAATGTAAGAACTGTATCGTTATAAAATTGTCTAGCATAAGCAATTTTTTCTTCAGTTTCTTTTAAATTTGCTTGTAAATCCATAAAATTTTGATTTGCTTTTAAGTCTGGATAAGATTCAACTAACGCAAATAACTTTGAAACGCATTTGCTAAGATCATTACTTGCTTTCATTTCTTGTTCAGGAGTTTGAGCAGTAGTAAATTTATTTCTTGCTTCAATTACTCCTTTTAAAGTTTCTTCTTCATGCTTTGCATAACCTTTTACCGATTCAAGCAAATTTGGTATTAAATCAAATCTTCTTTTTAATTGTACATCGATCTGTGACCACTGATCTTTCACACGGTTCCTCATAGTAACAAGTGAATTGTAAGTACCAATAAAATATAATACTAATAGTACCAAAATCACCCCAATAATAATTAAATACATTATATTTCCTCCTCTATTTACTTTAATTATACTACTTAGTTTTTAATATTGCATTAAATTTTTTACATATAGTGTCAATAATCTTATTAAATGAAACATTAATTTCATCTTCACCCAAAGTATGATCAAAACTTTCAAATTTCATTTTTAAAGCTATTGATTTTTTATCTCCCATATCATAAACATCAAATATTTCACATGAGCTAATAATATGTGGTTCTATTTTTTTAATCTCATTAACCAAATCAATACCATTTAAATTCTTATCTACCACAAAACATAAATCTTTTATTGAAAAAGGATATTTATTAGGTTCTTTATACTTAACTTTACCAATTCCAATATTTCTTATTAAATCAAGATTTATTTCACAAACATACACATCTTTCATCTTTAAATTGGGATTTGTTTTTCCTAAGAATCCTACTATTTTATTATTTATTACTATATTAGCAGTAACTCCGGGATGCATAAAAGATAATTTATCATTAGAAATAAATGAGTATCTTTTATCAAAGCCTAAATAATGCAAAAGATTTTCTATCATTCCCTTTAATAAATAAAAATCAACTTTTATATTTATTCCTAGAACTGGATTATTAAGTATACTACCATGCATTGAAATACATAATTTCATTGTTTCTTTATATTCATTATCAATACTTTCATATACATTAGAAATTTCATAAATATTTACATTTTCAACGCTTCTATATTTGTTATATTCACAAACATCTAATAATGACGGAATAAGGGAAGTACGAAGATATTCTTTTTCAATACTCATCGGATTATTTACTTTTATAGTAGAAACATTATCATAATTAAACATTTCTATATTTTTTTCATCAGTCAAAGTATAAGTTTTAACTTCATCAAGACCAAGTTTTTTTAAATATGCAGATATATCTTTTCTATATAGTATTCTTGGATCAAATTTACCTTTTTTTAAAATTAATTTTGGATAAGTACCATTTATATGCTCAAAGCCATAAATTCTACCAACTTCTTCAATTAAATCTTCTGATATCGAAACATCCATTCTTCTTCGAGGTATAATAACGTCATATTCTGCACTATATTCAAATCCCAATCTATCAAATGCAGATTTTACATCTCGATCTTTTAAAGTGATTCCTAAATATTTATTAATTCTTTCAAGAGAAATTGACGCTTTTTTAGGTTTTTTATCCTCTTTATCGTAAAGAAGCATACCACTATAAACTTTTCCATCACCATATTCAAAAACCAAACTACAAGCTCTATCTAAAGCATTAAGCGTATATTCATAATTTAATCCTTTTTCAAATCTTAAAGAAGCCTCACTTCTAAGACCTAACTTAATAGATGTCTTTCTAATCATTAAAGGATTGAAGATAGCACTTTCAATTAATATATTCTTAGTATTTTCATCAACTTCTGTATCATATCCACCCATGACACCAGCAATACCAGCAATTTTTGTATCACTAGTAATAACCAAATCATCCTTTGATAGCGTGTACTCTTCAGAGTTAAGTGCTTTTATTATTTCATTATCATTTGCCTCTCTTACACCTATCACACTGTTTAGTTTATCGGCATCATAAAAATGAAGAGGTTGTCCATATTCAAGCATAATATAATTAGAAATATCTACTATATTATTAATAGGTCTCATTCCACTATTTATTAATCTTTCTTTTATATATTCTGGGCTCTCTTTTATTTTTATATCACTTATATATTTACAAGAAAAGAAACTACAATTAGGGGTTTCAACTTTTAGTTTAAAGATATCGTTAATATCTTTATCTATTTCTTCGTACTTATTGTTAGGTAATTTTACTTTTTGATTTAAAACTGCTGCGGCTTCATATGCAAATCCAAGTATACTTAAACAATCATTTCTATTAGGATTTAAATCAAGTTCATAAACCACATCATTAGAAATATATTTTTTAGGTTGTTCTCCCACAACTGCAGAAACTGGTAATTCATGAATACCACCTTCTATTTTGTCTTCAAATCCCAATTCAGATAATGCACAAAGCATTCCATTTGAATCCACACCTCTTATAGTGCTTTTCTTTATCTCAAAATTCCCAGGTAATATTGCCCCAACTAAAGCTACTATAACTTTAATACCTTTTTTAACATTAGGAGCTCCACATACAATTTGTAATACTTCGGTTCCAATATTTACCGTACATACATGCAAATGATCGGAGTTGGGATGTAGTTCACATTCAATAACTTCTCCAACTATTAAATGAGAAAAATCTATTCCCTCACTAATAGTTTCAACTGCTACTCCAACTTTTGTAATTTTATCAGCCAATTCTTTTAAATCAACATTTTCGATAGCAATATAATCATTAAGCCAATTAGTACTAATTTTCATGAGTAACCTCCTCTCTTATATCCATATTTTCAATTCTTAAATCATTAGAATATACAACTCTCAAATCAGTAATTCCATATTTTATCATTGTAAGTCTTTCTATTCCAAATCCAAAAGCATACCCACTCATTTTTTCCGGATCATATCCCCCTGCTTTTAAAACATTGGGATGAACCATTCCAGCACCACCAACCGTTATCCACCCGATATTTTTACATAAAGCACATCCTGTACCTTTACATACGTGACATTTAATATCAAATTCCACACTTGGTTCTGTGAATGGATAAAAAGATGGCCTAAATCTACTTTCAATATTTCCAAATAAAGTAGAAATAATATAATCTAAGGCACCTTTTAAGTCTGAAAGAGAAATATCTTTGTCAATCACAAGTCCTTCCATTTGAGTGAATTGATGTGAATGCTGCGCATCATCGTTATCTCTTCTATATGTTTTACCAACAGAAACCATCCTTATTGGACCCTTTTCAGTGTTATTAAGCATCGTTCTTATTTGAACTGGACTTGTCTGACTTCTAAGCAACATTTCATGAGTAATATAAAATGTATCTTGTGCATCTCTTGCAGGATGACCTTTTGGAACATTCAACATTTCGAAATTATACAAGTCACTTTCTATTTCTGGCCCTTCTAAAATATCAAATCCTAAAGATAAAAATGTACCCTCAAGTTTTTCAACAACACTTTCTAGTATGTTAGATTTACCTATATGTAATTTTGTACCTGGAAGACTAACATCAATTTTTTCATTATTTAATTTTTCATTAATTTCTTTTTCCTTCAATTGCTTTATCTTAGTTTCAACAAATTCATTAATTTCATTTTTAAGTAAATTTATTTTTTTGCCAAACTCTCTCTTTTCTTCTTCAGTAACATTTCTAAATTCAGTTAAAAGATTAGCAATCAAACCTTTCTTACCTAAGAATTCAATTCTAACTTTTTCAATATTTTCTAAACTTTCAGCATTGACGTTTTCAAATTTGTTTTTTATTTCTTCTATTTTTTCCTTCATTTTTTCCTCCCAAAATAAAACTTTATAATTTAAGGACGAAATTATCCGCGGTACCACCTTAATTCATAAAGTTTTTATGCTCTCGTGTAAAGTTAACGCCTTTCTACGATTCTATTTTATAGGTGAATTCATATATCTTTAGTATTAGTTTTCATCAATCACTAACTTTCTTAAAATAAATAATATATTACTACTCCTTAAGACAAATAAAGTATAACAGATTTAATGTCTCTTTTCAATAATCTATATACTCAATAACTCCTTTTCTTTTTCCTTGTACTTTTCTTCTAATACTTTGTTGTATTTATCAATCATTTTTTGCACAATATCCAAATATACTTTTTCATCATTCTCACTATACTCTGATTTTTTAATATCATTATTTGCATCTTGCCTAATGTTTCTTAATGCTATACGAGATTCCTCAAGCATATCTTTTGCTTGTTTTACATAATTTTTTCTAGTTTCTCCAGTAAGTTCTGGAATAGTAAGAAATATAGATTCACCATTGTTGTTGGGACTCATTCCTAAATTCGATTCATAAATTGACTTTTCTATTTCTTTTAATAATGTCTTGTCAAAAGGCTTTATCATAAGTTGCCTTGCTTCAGGAATTGATATAGTTGCAACAGACTGTATTGGCGTAACTGATCCATAATATGAAACCATTATACCATTCAAAATATTTGGGTTAGCACGACCAGCTCTTATAGTAGTAAATTTTTGTTCCAAACTTTCTACTACTTTATCCATTCTAATTTTAATTTCATTTTCATCAAACATAATACTCTCCTTTATTTAAAACAATTGTACCAAATTTTTATATCAAAATCTATATTTTATATTATTTATGTAATTGTTTTTGTAACGGAATCTCTTCTACTTCAATAAATTGGTTATTATTAATGGGGCTAACATCATAATTTATTAAATTATCTATATTTTCACTATAATAGTTTTCAATTCTCTTTTTAAGATTATTATATTGTCGTAAACTATCTTCAAAATATTTTAAAACTTCATCTAAAGATTCATCAGAATTGATTAAAATGGCAGCAGCCTTAAAATCATCAATTTTCTTTTTAATTGCGTAATATTTATCTTCTTTTTTTAACTCAGATAATTTTGAATTACAATAATATAAACTCGAAACAATGGTACTAACTACAAAAAGTCCTGAAACAGCAGAAATTATTGAAATTGGAAGTGTTAATGAAACTGACACGGAAATTAATGCTATTGCTCCCATGATAATTGTCGTATTTAATATTCTATTAGATTTATGTTTCTGCGTTTTTAGTTTCTCCAACTCAATATTAGATTCCTTTTCAAGTTCTTTTATTTCTTCTTCCATATCACCTATAATTTTTGCCTTTTCCATAAAACTCACCTCTGTAATAATATTATATTACAAAGAAAAAAGTTTTAAAACTAAAACTTTTCTTTTACAACTGCTTGCGCTGCAGCAAGTCTTGCGATTGGTATTCTATAAGGACTACAAGATACATAATTAAGTCCAATACTATTACAAAATTCAACTGAACTAG
>CAZGGW010000013.1:23617-25177 GCA_964525365.1 uncultured Muribaculaceae bacterium
CTCCACCATGTTCTCCACATATACCTAATTTAATATCAGGTTTTACACCTTTTGCTTTTTCAGTGGCAATTCTAACCAAACTTCCAACTCCAATTTCATCTATTCTAGCAAATGGATCACTTTCAAATATTTGTTTTTCATAATAAGTGCTTAAAAATTTCCCGGCATCATCTCTACTAAATCCATAAGTCATTTGTGTTAAATCATTGGTACCAAAACTGAAGAAATCTGCTTCCGTGGCAATTTGATCAGCTGTTAATGCCGCTCTTGGTATTTCAATCATCGTACCAATTTTATAATTTAATTTATAATTTTGTTCCTCAAAAACTTTTTCTATTGTTTCTACAACTATATTTTTAACATATTTAAATTCTTTTAATTCGCTTACTAGCGGAATCATAATTTCAGGTTCCACTTTAAGCCCAGTTTTATCAACATTAATAGCCGCTTCAATAACTGCTCTTGTTTGCATCTTAGCAATTTCCGGATATGTTACTGCAAGCCTACATCCTCTATGCCCCATCATAGGATTGAATTCATGAAGTGAATCAATTCTAGATTTTAAGCTTTCAAAACTCATTCCTAGTTCTTTAGCAAGCGAAATAATTTCTTCGTCAGCATGCGGTAAAAATTCATGAAGAGGTGGATCTAAATAACGAATAGTTACTGGATTACCTTTCATTGCTTTATATAATTCTTCAAAATCACTTCTTTGCATTGGTAATATTTTTTCAAGAGCTTTTTCTCTTTCTTCAATGGTTTCAGATACAATCATTTGCCTTACTGCAAATATTCTTGATTCTTCAAAAAACATATGTTCTGTTCTACAAAGTCCAATACCTTCGGCGCCAAATTTCATGGCTTGTTGTGCATCTTTTGGAGTATCTGCATTTGTTCTAACTTTTAATTTTCTTACTTTATCAGCCCAACTCATAAAAGTCTCAAAATTTCCAGTTATTGAAGTTTCTACAGTTTTTATAAGACCTTCATATACTTTTCCAGTAGAACCATCCAAAGAAATATAATCGTTTTCCGTTAAAATTGTTCCATCATTTAATATTAAAGTATTATTGTTTTCATTTATTTTTAGATCTCCACAACCCGAAACGCAACATCTTCCCATACCACGTGCGACCACAGCAGCATGTGAAGTCATTCCACCGCGCATTGTCAATATTCCTTCTGCCAAATTCATTCCCTCAATATCTTCGGGTGAGGTTTCCAAACGAACCAAAATCACTTTTTCACCATTATTTGTACGTTCCAAAACACTTTCTGAACTAAAACATATTTTACCAGTTGCAGCTCCAGGTGAAGCTGCTAATCCAGTGGCTATAAGTTTTCCATTTTTTAACTCCTCACTATCAAAATTTGGATGTAATAATTGATCAAGTTGTTTTGGTTCGACTTTTAATAAAGCATCAGATTCAGTAATTGCTCCTTCATTTACTAAATCAACGGCAATTTTTAAAGCTGCAGACGCAGTCCTTTTACCATTTCTAGTTTGTAACATAAATAATTTTCCGTTTTCAATAGTGAATTCCATATCTTGCATATCTT
>CAZGGW010000014.1:0-23706 GCA_964525365.1 uncultured Muribaculaceae bacterium
TACGGAAATGAAAACGATGTTCTTGTAATATCTAATCATATAAATGCAGGAGGTGGAGATGGTGCCGAGACAATATATGCTCTTCGCAATAATTCAAATCTTGCTAGTAAAGTATTAGACGAGATCGAAAAAGAAGGACAAAATACTAGAAAGTTTTATCAAAGAAGACTTCCCAGTAATCCTATAAAAGATTATTATTTTATTCATAGAGATACACCGGACACCGAAGCTTTGATTGTTGAATATGGTTTTTTAGATAGTGCTGGAGATGATGTGGAACAACTCAAGAACAATTACGAATTATATGCTGAAGCGGTTGTGAGAGCAATCGCAAATTATAAGGGGATATCTTATGTGGCACCAGAAGGAAGCGGGTATTATACGGTAGTAAAAGGGGATTCTCTGTGGAAAATTGCTACTAAGTTTGGCCTTACTGTTGATGAATTGAAGTCTTTAAATAATTTAACTTCAAATATGTTAAGTGTGGGTCAAACATTAAAAGTATCAACTCCAGAAACAGAAAAATTGGTTGAAGACTACTTAGTGTACACGGTCAAAAAAGGAGATACTTTATATGACATCGCAGCATACTATAATACTACGGTAGATACGCTAATGAGTATAAATAATTTAACTACCACCATATTACAAATAAATCAACAATTACTAATTCCAAAGCAAAAAGATATAGAAGTTGAAGTAGAAAAAGGAAATGTTGTATATATTGTAAAAAGTGGAGACAATTTATATAATATTGCAAAAAAATATAATATAACTATTGATGACATAAAGAGTGTTAATAATTTAACAAGTAATATTTTGAGTATAGGACAAAAACTTAATATCCCCAGTTTTGTTGTAGAAGAAGAGAAAGTAAAATCAGAAGGTTTAAATTACTTAGTACAATCTGGAGACAATTTATATAGTATTGCGAACAAATATGGTGTTACTGTTGACAATATAAAGGAAGCGAACGATTTAACAAGTAATCTTTTAAAAGTAGGACAAATATTAATAATCCCAGGAACTAGTAATTATGCCACATACACCATAAAGAGCGGAGATACATTATATGCGATTGCGAATCAATATGGAATAACAGTTCAAAATTTAAAAACAATAAATAATTTAACAAGTAATAATTTAAGTGTAGGACAAGAATTATTAATACCGAGTAATTAAAAAAACGAATAATTAATTCGTTTTTTTAATTTTAGTATAATTCGTTACAAATTCCAAAATCAGGAACATAAAAGCAATGACCTTTATATCTTCCTGAATTTCTTTGATTAAACCAAGTTGTTTTACAAGAACTTCCGCTTGATGGAGAATAAAACCACAATGCATTAGTTGCTGGATAATAATATTCGCCTTTTAGAACTCGTTTTGCAAGTTCTTTTTCTTTTGTAGTAGAAGAACTTTGAAATAATGAACTATCTTTTCCCACAAATGCATTTTTTTGATATATAACTTCTGTTATGGTTCTAACGTTTGTAAAATCTAGACAATCAGCGATTGCTCTATTAACAATAACATTCCCAACCATCAGCATACCTAGATCTCCATCTGATAGTGCTTCTGCTCTCATAAGTCTTGCACATAAGTCTAATTCTTTTGTAGTGTAGTTTAATAACATAAAATCACCTATATTATTTTATGCAATTATATTGTTTTTATTGTTAATGTAAAATGCTTTTATATAGCAAATAGATGTTTGCTATAAGTTCTGCTTTGTGATAATATAGAGTTGGTGAAAATTATGGAATTAATGGAGAAATTAAAAATATTATCTGGGGCAGCCAAATATGATGTATCGTGTAGTTCAAGCGGAAGTAACAGAAAAAATACAAAAAACGGAGTTGGAAATGCTGCTTATAGTGGAATATGTCATAGTTTTACTAGTGATGGAAGATGTGTTTCATTACTAAAAATATTAATGACTAATATGTGTATGTATGACTGCAAGTATTGTATTAATAGAAAAACAAATGATGTAAAAAGAGCATTGTTTACTCCTGAAGAAATTGCAACATTAACCATTAATTTTTATAAAAGAAATTATATAGAAGGTTTATTTCTAAGTAGCGCAGTTATAAAGACTCCAAATTATACAATGGAAAAAATGATTGAAGCCATAACTTTACTCAGAAAAAAATATAAGTTTAATGGGTACATTCATGCTAAAGTAATACCGGGTTCTAGTAAAGAATTAATTGATAGACTTGGATCCTTGGTAGATAGAGTTAGTGTAAATATAGAACTTCCTTCAAATGAAAGCTTAAAGTTACTTGCACCTGATAAAGAAAAAAACAACATAATAGAACCAATGAAATATATTGCTAGTTCTAAAAAAGAACATAAACCAATCGCACGTGCTGGTCAAACAACTCAAATGATAATAGGAGCATCTAATGATTCGGATTACAAGATATTAAAACTTTCAGAGGGACTTTATAATAATTTCAACTTAAAAAGAGTTTATTATTCTGGGTATGTTCCTATTAATCATGATGAATATTTGCCGACTACTGATATTGTTCCATTAAAAAGAGAAAATAGGATATATCAAGCGGATTGGTTGCTAAGATTTTATGGATTTAAAGTTGAAGATTTATTAGATGAACATTCAATGAATCTTAATTATTCATTAGATCCAAAATGTATGTGGGCTCTTAAAAATTTATATTTGTTTCCTATCGAAATAAATAAAGAGGATTACATGACTCTTTTAAAAGTTCCGGGAATTGGAGTTATCAGTGCCAAAAAAATAATGTTTTATAGAAAAAAATCCCATCTTACATTTGAGAATTTAAAAAATATTGGCGTAGTTATGAAAAGAGCAAAATATTTTATAACTTGTGATGGCAAATATTATAAAAGCAGCAATTTTTATAACAAAGATTTTATAAAAGAAAGTCTATTATTAGGCGAAAGAAAGATAGAACAATTAAGTATATTTGGTGAAAATAATGAATGATGATGAATTTATATATGATGGCACAATTGAAGGATTATTCAGTATTATTTATGTTTGTTTTTCGCGGCGTTCCCTTCCCAAGGAAATCTACATAGATGAAAATTATCAAGAAAATTTATTTGATAATGTAAAATACATAGAAACAAATCTTGATAATGCAGCTATAATATTTAATAAAATAAATAATGCTATTCCTAAAAACAAAATATATAAAATTTTACTTTGTTTTAATTCGTGTTGTAAAGATAAAGATATAGTCATAGCAAAATATATAATTTATAGTTTAATATATGGCTATTCAATTGAAACAAATTGTAATTTAAATTTTGTTTTGAGGATTCAACAAATTTCAAAACAAGTGTCACGCGAAATACATAGGATGAAAGGATTTATAAGATTTAAAAAAATAAAAAATATATATGTTGGTATGATGAGCCCTGATAATAATATAATTGAGTTTTTATCTAAGCATTTTTCAGATAGACTAAGTAATGAAAGATGGATGGTATGTGACACAAAAAGAAAAACTTATATTTACTATGAAAATGGTAAATGTAAAATAGATACCTATAAGAATTTAAATTTTAATAATTTAAGAGACAATGAAGAAAGTTATGAGGAACTGTGGAAACAATTTTGTAAAAGTGTGAATATAAAAGAAAGAAAAAATTTAAGACAGCAAAGAAACTATATGCCTAAAAAATATTGGAATTATTTGATAGAAATGGAGAATACAAAATGAAAAAAGAAATAGTAAATTCAAAATATGCAAGAAAGAAGTTTTTAATTGGAATTAATAAATTATGTGATACAGTTGCATGTACACTAGGGCCTTGTGGAAGAAATGTTATATTAGAGAGTGAAATTTCTTTGCCTATTATTACAAATGATGGTGCCACTATTGCTCGAGAAATTGAACTTAATGATCCAATTGAGAATATAGCATGCTCAATACTAAAAGAATCCTCACTAAAAACAAATGATATAGTAGGCGATGGAACTACTACATCATTAATATTAAGTGCATCAATATTTAAGAATGCGCTCGCGGAGTTAAAGAAAGGTTATAATCCAATCTTGTTAAAAAAGGATTTTGAGAATGTTAGTGAATATTTAGAAAACCTTATATTAGATGAGTCAATTCCCGTTACCAATAGCGAGCAAATTAAAGCAGTAGCAACCATATCTTCTGAAAGTGAACAGATTGGAAGCATAATAACAGATATTATTTCAAAAATAGGAAAAAACGGAGCAATTATAGTTAATGAAGGTGAAAGCGAAGATATTAAAATAGATATAATAGAAGGCATGAAAATAGATAATGGATTTATGTCATCTTATATGTGCGATGATGAATTATCTGCTCAGTTCAGTAACTCATATGTTTTAATAACTGATAAGAAAATAAACGATGCGGAAGAAGTAAAAAACATATTAAAGTTAATGAATAATGATGAATCATTACTTATAGTTGCGGATGATATAGCTGATGATGCTCTTAGCGAATTACTTTTATCTAAATTAAATCTTGGGAAAAATATTGTTGCTATAAAAGCACCTAGTTATGGAAATAAAAAAATCGAAATATTAAAAGATGCATGTTCATTCGTAAATGCCAAGTTTATATCAAAAGATTTAAATATCGACATATCCACTTTAAAAAAAACAGATTTGGGATGTGCAAAATCAATTAAAGTTTATAAGGATTATTCAATTATGGTTCCTTATGAAAAAAATAATTTAGTTAAAAAAAGAATAAAGTTGATTGAACAAAATTTAATGGAATGTACCTCATCATTTGAAAAGGAAGAGTTGGATAATAGACTTGCTAACTTAACTGGTGGTGTTGCATTTATTAATGTGGGTGGTCATACCAATATAGAAAGACTTGAAAAAAAACTTAGGGTTGACGATGCAGTAAATGCAGTAAAAGCAGCATATAATAAAGGTGTTGTTAGTGGTGGTGGAACAATATATTTAGAAATATTAAATAAGTTTAATAAAGAGTATCCTAATAATTGTGTTAAACGAATAATGATAAAATCTTTAATGAGTCCTTTTAAGCAAAATGTTAGAAATAGTGGGAGAGATGAAAATGAAATATTGAAAATGATATTAAAAGAAAAATGTGGTTACAACATATTAACTGGAAAAAAAGTGAATATGATTGAAGAAAAAATAATAGATCCTACTTTAGTTGCGGTTTATAGTTTAAAAAATGCTATTAGTGCTGCATCAATTTTATTAACAATGGAAAACGTAGTATTAAATAAGTATTCTAAAGAAAAAAAGAATAATATAAATTATGAGGAAATATAAATTGAAAAGTTTATGTTATTTTGATATTATAATATAAGTAATTTTTAGGGGAATATAATGATAATAAAAGACAATTTAAAAAATAATAAATTTAATATACTTCTATTTGATATAGACGGAACACTTGTTGAATACACTTCTTTATCAAATTTAGTTAAAGAAACTTTATCTTATTTTGATATTTTACCTACCGAAAAATTAATTATAAATCAAGGAAAAGCTGTTGGAAAGCTTTTAGAATTAGCTGAGTACAAAAAAGTATTTTCGTTTAATATGATGTGTGAGTATTGGAATGATTATATGAATTTAGAATATTATGACATTAATTCTGTGGATTTGGCCGTTAAAATGCTGAATTTAGAAGTTTTATATTTAAAAAAAGTAAATGGCGTGCAAAAAACTTTGGAACTTCTATCTGAAGAAAAAAGAATGATTGCTTCTACGAACTGGTTTCTATTTTCTCAAAGAAGAAAATTAGATTATATTGGATTAAGTGAATATATAAAGAAAATTTATACTTGTGAACTTCAATATGCAAAACCATCTGCTAAACATTTTAAAAGAATTCTTCAAGAAGAAAATATAAGTCCAGATAATATTTTAATGATAGGGGATTCTAGTACGGATTTATCTAGTGAAAAAGTAGGAATTCAAAGCATTTTAGTAGATTACCATAATAAGAAAGAAAATATATATGATGAAGCATCGTGTGTAATTACAGAATTTTCAGATTTAATGAAAGTTTTAAAATTGTAACATTTATTGTAAAGAAATATAAATAACAAATAATATTTCTTTTTTTGTGATATGATAATAATGGGTGATTATATGAAATATGCATTGATAACAGGAGCAGCTAATGGACTTGGACTCGCAACAACAAAACATTTAGTAGAAAAAGGAGTTATCGTTTTTGCTTGTGATATAGATTCTGAGGGACTTTCTAAATTAAAAAGTGATAAAATATATCCTATAATAATGGATATAACAAGTGAAGATAGCATTACAAAGTCTTTTAATTATGTAAAAGGTATTACTGAGAAAATAGATTATATATTGAATTTCGCAGGTATTATTTATATGGATTCACTAATAGAAGGAGACCTAAAAATAGTGGAGAAGGTGCTAAATATTAATGTTATGGGAATGGTAAGAATTAATAAAATATTTTTCCCATTAATCAATAATTCTAAAGGAAGAATAATTAATATAAGTAGTGAAAATGGTTATTTAGCCGCAACACCTTTTAATGGCGCATATTGTATGAGTAAATATGCTGTTGAAGCATATAACGATTCTTTAAGAAGGGAGTTAAATTTCTTAGGAATAACTGTAATTAATATGCAATTAGGATCTTTTAAAACTAATATGCATAACGATACAAAGTCTTCGTTTGAAGCACTGGTAGCTAAATCAATTTTATATAAAGGACCTCTTTCAAAAATGGGAAAAATGATTGAAAGAGAAATAGAAAACGCTAATGACATTAGTTTTCTTTTAGAAGCGGTAGATGAAGCATTATTTAATAAGCATCCTAAGCATTGTTATAGAGTGAAAAATAGTCCAACAATGAGAACAATAAATTTATTTTCTGAAGAAGTGATTGATAAAATATATTTAAAAAGTTTATCTGATAAAAAAAGTAAAAAAAGTTAATTTATACTATTTTAATATATTTGCAATACAAAATAGTATTTAAATTTAAAAAATGCATGTAAATAAATATAAAAATTAAATGTTAAAAGATAATACAAATTTAAAAAATGGCGATTTTACATGTTTTTTTTATTATGTTATAGTCTTATCACTGGAGGAAATATGAGTATTTTAAAAATAGAAAATGTATCAAAAAAAATAAAAGGGGAATACATCTTGAAAAACATTTCATTTGAAATAAATGAAAACAAAATAATCGGATTAATTGGACCTAATGGTGCCGGAAAAACAACGTTATTAAAAACAATAGTTGGATTATATACTCCAACTACTGGCAAAATATATATCAATGGTCTTGATTTAGAACACGAATTTGAAGATGCTATTGAAAATATTGGAAGCGTGATAGAAACGCCAATTCTATATGAAAATTTAACAGGAAAAGAGAATTTTAAAGTATTCAGTATGATGTTTAAAAACATTCCCAGAGAAAGAGTAATCGAATTAATAAGTGTTTTGTCGCTCGAAAAGTATTGTGGAAAAAAAGTAAAGACATATTCACTTGGCATGAAGCAAAGATTAGGCCTTGCGGTAGCACTAATTAATGATCCAAGTATTATTATTTTAGATGAACCTACAAATGGACTTGATCCGATTGGAATGAGAGATTTAAGAAACTTTTTAAGAAGTTTAAAAAATAAAACTATAATTATTTCTTCTCATATACTATCGGAAATAGAAAGTGTTTGTGACGAAGTTATATTTATGAATAATGGTGAAATAATTGATATAAAAGAGTTGAGTGGTAATTTAGAACACGAATTTTTGCAAAAAATGGTGAATGTTAATGAGTAATTTGATCAAAATAGAACTTTTTAAGGAGAGTAAAAAGACAATACATTACATATTTGCAATCACACTAATAATGGTGTGCGGACTCACAATATATTTTTGTAATAAAAATTATGAACCTGTTAATAATTTTTATGAAACTCCTGAAATATTATCTAAATTCGAATTTGACTCTTTCTATAAAAAAAACAATTATAATCATTATAAAAGTTTATATAAAGAATATGTAGAAATCATTACAATTGAAAATAAATTATCAAATAATATTAAGGAAAAATATATTTTTGAAAGGGTTTTTACCATTAGCTTATTTATTACATTAATTATTTCCATAACAAATAGTGGAGTTGTTTCCAATGAATTTAATAAAGGAACGATAAAAACAATGCTTACAAAACCCAACAAAAGATATAAAGTCGTCTTATCAAAATATATTTCTGGTATAATTATTACTTTATTTTATGCAATAATAGTTTTTATGTCGGTTATAATATTTATGAAGATAATATGTAATTTTAATATTTTGAATTTAACACATAATTTTGTTTTTCAAGGAAAAATTAGAGAATGTAGTTATTTCACATATATATTTATAAAATATTTAATATATTTAATACCAGTATTTTTTATTTCTATAATAATAGTATTCTTTTCTACTATGTTTAGAAATACTGCTTTTAATGCGTGTGCAAGTTTATTTTTATCTCTTATGGGGGTTACTATTGGATGCTTATTGCTTGGATTTAAATTGAATTTTATCCAATATTCATTTTTACCATACTTAGATTTTACTATATTTAATAACATTGAAGAAATATTTTATATGAATATTAACTATATGACTAACTTAAGTATAAAAAATGGAATAATAATATTACTTAGTTATTCCTTAATACTTATAATTTCTTCTTTGTTAATATTTAATAAAAAAGATATATACAATTAATCCTTTAAAAATCCATCAATTATTGCTTGTTCTGCTTCTTTTTCATTAAGTCCAAGAGTCATAAGTTTATTAACTTGATCAGTTGATATTTTCCCTATTATTGCTTCGTGAGAAAGTAACGCATCTTTGTTTTCAGCGCTTATTTTTGGAGTCGATTTTATTTTTGCGTTATCCATTATAATTGCATCACAACTAACATGTCCAAAGCATTTATTACTTCCGATTAGTTCCGAATTAAATTCCTGAGTGGAACTTTTTTTTGCAAGCGATTTTGAATTTATTTCAGCTTTAGACTGATCTCCAAGTAATTTAACTTTGTAGGAAGAAACTACTATTTCACTATTATTAGTTATTAATTTTTCATTTGCAATAAAAGATGAATTGCTTTCGATTATCGCGTTTGTTTCTCTAGTAGCGTGATCTATTCCCTGAATTTGAACGGTATTAAAAGTCAACGATGACCCGTTTTTTAAAGAAACGTTAGTAATTGTATTTATATCTTTTCTTTCATAAGCTCCTTCTGCGTAATGTTCTTCAATATACATCACTTTAGAATTATTTTCTAAATAAAAACTATGCACCCCGTTATGAGTAGATTTTTTTGTACCATCATTGTGTACTGCGCATCCTGCGTAAATAGTAACATCAGAATTTTCTCCAATATAAAAATCATTATAAACTGTTTCGATTAAGTTACCATTTGAGATTATTACGGGTATAAAAATATTTTCGCCTCTGGTGTCAGGTTTTACAAATATATCGATTCCTTCTTTATCTTTTTTAGAATTAATTATTACATTATCTGTAAAATTTCGGCTTACAAGTTGACCGTTTTCCCTTATATTGTGAATAGAATCTTCTTTTATTTTTTTCTTTATTACTTTTTTTATTAAATTATTCACAATAGTTACCCCCACACTTTTTAACTATTTTTTTTAACTTTAGATTAGTTAAAACGATTTTTTTATTTTTTTCTTTTTCAAGCTCACCTTTATTTAAAATAATAACTCTATCCGAGATAGCCAACATTTTTTCTTGATGCGATATTATAAGTATTGTTTTATGTTTTCTTTTTAAGTCTTTGAATGTTTGAATTAAATCTTTATAAGCCCATAAATCAATACCCGCTTCTGGTTCATCAAACATTAAAAAATCATTATTTTTGATAAGTATAGTAGCAATTTCGAGTCTTTTAAGTTCTCCTCCGCTAAGCTCGGAAGAAAAATTTCTTTGAATGTAATTTCTGGCACACAATCCAACCTTTGAAAGAACATCTTTTGTTTCATCAAAAGTAACATAATTTCCTTTAGAAATACTGAAAAGTTCATGAATAGTAATTCCTTTAAAAGTAACTGGTATTTGATATGCAAAAGAAATACCCAACTCATTTCTATCATTAATGCTCATATTTGTAATATCTTTATTATTAAAGTATATTTTGCCGGTTGTTGGCTTAATAAGACCCATTATTATTTTTAACAAAGTTGTTTTACCACTACCATTTTGTCCAGTTAAAACTACAAACTCTTTATCTTCTATTTCTAAATTTATATCTTTTAATATGTATTTGTTATTAACTTTATAACTAACATTCTCTAATTTAATCATACTTCCTCTTTTTCTCTTGTATTATATAATTTGCGATTAAATTAGTCAATTATGTATTAAAAAAGTTTTATGAAATTCATAAAACCCTTATTTTATAATCCCTTTTTCTTATATTCGTCATGAAGTTCTTTGAATCTATGAAAGTGAATTATTTCTCTTTGTCTTAAAAAGTTAAGCGGGGCGATTAAGGACTCGTCTGTTGTTAGGTCAATTAAATTTTCATAAGTCGCTCTTGCTTTTTCTTCTGCGGCCATATCTTCTTGAAGATCAACTATTGGGTCCCCTGTTGATGCAATTGCAGTAGCATTGAATGGAATCCCATTAGCATCCATTGGATATATGCCTCTTTTGTGCCCTGTATACCATGATTCAAGACCGTTTGCTTTTATTTCTTCTATAGTAGAATTTTTAAGTAGTTGATCTACCATGGAACAAATCATTTCGACATGTCCAAGCTCTTCAGTTCCAATATCAGTAAGTAATGCTTTACCTTTGCCATCTGGCATAGAAAACCTTTGAGTCAAATATCTTATAGACGCTCCGAGTTCTCCATCTGGGCCACCTAATTGCGTTATTAAATATTTTGCCATTTTTATATCTTTTTTCTTAATATTTAATGGGTAATCCAACATTTTTTCGTATCTAAACATTATTACCTCCTTGACTCCAAGGCCATGGATCATTTACCCATGTAAACTCGGTATTACTTTTAACATCTTTACTACATAATAATCCATATTCACTTTCATATTGCTCTTTTAACACCTTATAATCACTTACATATTTTTTATATAGTTCAAGTGTTTTAGTATTATTTGGATATATATCTAAATAAAGTTTTAAATCTCCGATAGCAAAACTTAGCGATTGAATTTTTAAAAGTAATTCTTCTCTTTTACCAGAAACCACTATTTTAAATTCATAGTTTTTGTATGGTTTATATAAACTTTCAAACATATTACCTTTGTTTAATCCCTCATATGGCGAATATAAAGTATTATTACTTCTATAATTGTTAATATTAATATTGGTTATATCAAAAGACATATCTTTAAACGCATCATTTAAGTTATATTCGTTTTCAAATTCGTTTTTTTTCTTTTCGTTTACATAATCAAAATAGTTATTTCTTTCATCAAAATACATATAATTTTCTCCCTTCTAAACTATTGTATGATGTATAAAAGTTTAGGTATAAACAAATGACTAGTATAAAAAAGTGTAAATAAAACTATTATACAATTGAAAACCAAACTCTCGTAGTTTATAATTTATGTTAACAGAAAGTTGAGGAAAATATGAATCATCCGAGTTTTGAGATTAAAAAGTTTTCTATTATGATTATTAAAAATTATATAGAAAAATTTGGAAAACATATGGATATTGAAAGATTGAATTATATTTGCAATAATTTAGAAAATATAGTTGAAATATCAGACAACATTTCTTTCATGGGAACTTGCTACTCAGATGAAAATGCGATGGCAAAAGTAAAATTAAATTCAAATCCACAAAAAGTACTATCGGTAGTTGCTGAAAACCCTACTTTTGATGGCACGGAATTAAAAACCATGGCAATTAATAGAGAAAAGTATACTGACGAGGAAATTTATGAAATGGTGCTACCACACGAGATTTTGCATTTGATGGGAATTGGAGGCGGTGACTATTTAGGAGAAGGAATAACTGAATATTATTCTCAAAAAGAAAGCCAAAACGCGGGAATAAAGGTTTGCGTAGGCTCATATTCTGGAGAAGTGGAAATCATAAAAAAAACTTGAAACAATCTTTGGAGAAGATGCAATGGTAGAACTTGGTTTTTCGGATAAAAAAGAAAGAAAAGAAAAACTAAAAAATTTATTTGAAGAAAGATATCCGGGATTTGACTTTGAAAATTTTGATGAGTCATGTGAAAGCATATTTAGAGATAGTAATTCTCAATATCAAAGTGGCAATTATTCGCAACAAATTAGAGAGTTGGATAATATTTGTTCAGATTCAAGTATGGGAAGATAAAAAAAGTAATAAAAACATTGATATAAAAAAAAATATATTATAAAATTATAAAAGGCGAGGTATATATGGAATATAAAATTATGACTTCATCAGAAGATGAAACAATTGAATTGGCAGAAAATATTGAATCTGAGAAATTTAAAAATATGGTAATTTGTTTAATAGGAGACTTAGGATCAGGAAAAACTGTGTTTGCGAAAGCTTTTGCGTCTTCTCTTGGAATAAATGAGAATATAACATCTCCTACTTTTAATATAATTAAAGAGTATGACGGAGAAATGAAACTATTCCATATGGATGTTTATAGGTTATCTGATATGAAAGGTGACTTGGGAATACCAGAATATTTTAAAAAAGGCGGAATAACTATTATAGAGTGGGCTGATTTAATTCCGGAATTACTTCCTAAAAACAGATTGGAAATATATATTAAAATTATAAATGAAAATACTAGAGTATTTAAAATAATACCTTTTGGAGAAAAATACATAGATTTGTGTGAAAGGGTTTTATAAATTAATTGAATAATAAAAATAAATTATAATTTAAAAGACTAAAATTAAAGTTAGTAACAAAATGTATACTAGCTTTTTAAATCTTTAATAAATGCCTAAAAAATGATACAATATGAATGGAGTTGATGAGAGATGTATTCATTATTTATAGATACACATGATACTTTAATAACAATTGCTTTTATGGATGAAAGTAATACTTTTTTAAGTACTAAAGAAAGCGATAGATCACATTCTATGTATACTTTACCTTTAATAAAAGAATTAATGAATAAAAATCATATTACTTTTAATGATATCAAAGAAATAATTGTTGTATATGGACCCGGAAGTTTTACTGGTCTTAGAATAGGACTTAGTATAGCAAAAACTATTGGATATAGTTTAAATATTCCGGTTAAGCCCATATCAAGTTTAACTGCTTATTTGGTTTCTAGCGATATAAAGGAAAACAAATATACATTTATCGAAGACAATAAAGGTTTTTATGTGTCTGCATTTGACAAAGATAATAATATAATTGAAGATGAATGTTATACGGAAAATATTGAAAAATATAACAAATACAAATTAATAGATAAAAAATTGGATATAAAAAAGATACTTGAGTATTCAAAAAATATTAAACCAGTAAATATTCATGCGTTAAAAGCAAATTATATTAAGAAGATAAGCGTGGAAAAATGATAGAAAAGGAAAAATCAAACTCTTTTGATACGAAGTATAAATATATAAAGGGTAATGATGCGATTGGGTATATTGAGACTAGAACTTTATATGAAAACACTGACATTATTAATGTTTTTGTTGAGGAGAGTCATAGACGTCAAGGGATAGGCAGCTTACTTCTGAAAAAAGTAATTGATGATAACAAAAATAAAGTGATTATGCTTGAAGTTAAGGAAGATAATGTTTCCGCGATTAAATTGTATGAAAAGTTTGGATTTAAAAAAATAAGTGAAAGAAAAAAATATTACAAAGATAAAACTGCGTACATAATGAGTAGGAGTGAATAATGAAAAATACTTATATTTTTGCGATTGAATCTTCTTGCGATGAAACGAGCGCAAGTATTGTTAAAAATGGAAGACATGATATTGCTACAACTATAAACTCTCAGATTGATGTTCATACTTTATATGGTGGAGTAGTGCCAGAGATTGCTTCACGTATGCATTTGGAAAATATCACTATGGTAATAGATGAAACTTTAAAAAAAGCAAATATGAAATTAAGTGATATGGATGCTTTTGCGTGTACTTATGCACCTGGACTTTTAGGAAGTTTACTTGTCGGTCTTGAAGCCACAAAAACCTTATCTTTAATGTATAATAAACCTTTTATTAAAGTTAATCATATGATGGGACATATATATGCCAATAAAATAGGAAAAACTCTTGAATTTCCTTTGCTATCTTTAATAATTAGTGGAGGACATACTGATTTGATAATAATAAAAAATGAAGAGTCGTTTGAATATATTGGTAGCACATTGGATGATGCAATAGGAGAGTGTTTTGATAAAGTCGCAAGAATACTCGATATTCCTTATCCCGGCGGACCCAATTTAGAAAAACTAGCTTCTACTGGTAAACCCACATATGAAATGCCAAAATTATTGGATGATGACACCTTTAATTTTAGTTTTAGTGGAATTAAAAGTTATGTTAATAATTTAGCCCATAATGAGCTACAAAGAGGAAATGAAATCAGAAAGGAAGATCTTGCTTGTTCCTTTCAAAATGTCGTTACAAATCATTTAGTTGAAAAAACAAAGAAAGCTTTAATTAAATACAATTTAAAACATTTGATTGTTTCAGGCGGAGTAGCAAGTAATTCTTTTATTAGAAATAATTTAAATAATATGTGTAACGGGATTGGTGTATCTTTTGAAGTGCCGGACAAAAAGTATTGTACCGATAATGCTACAATGATTGGAGCGGCTGCATATATAAAATATAAAAACAGTGATTTTAGCGACCTTGGTACAAATGCTAATAGTTATGAAAAAATAAATTGAAAAGTAGTGCATATTATAGTAAAATTAATAATAGGAGAGAGCAATGGAACCTAATATTAATATAAAATCAAAAAAAAATATAATCGCAATAGTGGGGATAGTTTTATCCTTTTTACTTATGGTTATTGGAGTAACATATGCTTATTTTGGATTTTTTGTTGAAGAAAAAAATGTTTCTTCTATACAATTTCAAACAGGAGCAGTTGATTTGTCTCTTGAAGGTTCTACAATTACTTTTAACAATTTAGCTCCAATATACACAGAATATAAAGATACTCAAGCAAGTGTCACAACATTTTCAATCAATAATCCGTCTTCGAAAATGGATGCTTGTTATGAACTTAGTATGAATGTTACCTCTATAGATTCCTCTTTAGCAAATGAAACTATGATATGGGAGGTTACCAATACTACTACAGACATTGTATATTCTGGAACGTTTGATAATACGAGTACAGGTGGTAACATCGTAATGATAGATGCAGGTCAAATTGTTTCTGATACCACTCATAATTTTATTTTAAGGATTTGGATAGCATATGATAATAATCTTGAACAATTGGATATGTTAGGGAAAAGTTTAAATATTAGTTTAAAGAGTGACGCTTATAATGGAACTTGTAATAAAGTTGTATTGCTTAGCGCCGATGGTGGTGTGTTAAGCAGTTCCAGAATGCGATTTGGCACTGGCTCATCTGTGACTATAACTCCTAACGGAACAAAATCTTTATATGGTGTGAATATAACTTGTGACGAAGGAATAGATGGTTCGGTTAATCCAACAACTGGAGTTTTTACTTTAACGGAAACGACTAATAGTGGAAATTGTAACATTTCATTAGAGAAGAATTACTTATCTTCAATAGCGGAGCAGGGAGACTATATTAATTACGTTGGAAATAATGAATGTCCAAATGATAATGCTTGTGCTGGGTGTAATGCAATAACAACTACAGCTGGAAGCAGTTGTGCGGCTTCTGGGTATTGTGCTAGTTCAAGTTATGCGTTTACCGCTTACGGATGGAGAATTGCGTATATAGATAATAATGGTACGGTATCAAATTATGCGGATGATTCAGTTTATATAACTACTGGAGGAAGTCCGGAGTGCTTGACGTCAACGGCATCGGCTCCCGAAGCAAATATAATAGCGTTTGATAGCGCCGCTTTAAAATATTGCAATTCGCTTTATGCTTATAGCGGAGAATGCAATTCAAATAGTGCTTGGAATATGAATGATACGGATTTCCAAAATATATTAGGAAATAATGGTAGTACGTTGTCTTCTTGCAGAGCGGCTGCAAGTGTAGCTTGTGGTAATGCAAATACAATAACTGCTAATAACGGTATGTATTGGTTCTCTGGAGCATACAGTGATACCGCTACATACTTTTGGCAAGGATATAGTTATGAATATGTAACTTCTATAGCTACCGCGATAAGTAAAGGAGTAAGACCAGTTATAAGATTATATACTGGAACGACTTATTCTTCTGGAGATGGTGAAAGTAACAGTACTCCGTTTGTATTAGTATCACAATAATTATTTTTTCTTAAAAACGAGTTTCATAATTAAAAATGAAAAAGGAATTGCTAGAAGACTTGCTAAAAAGCCAGCAATTTCTTTTTGTATATTTAAAAATTCTACTAAAAACGAAAGACCAAAAGTTTGACAAAACAAAGTTGGAATACTAGTAAGCGGATACATAATATACTTTTTAAATGTTGGTTTTACTTTGAAATTGTATACGGAATTCATTAAGAACGATAAAGTCATACTAACTAAATATCCGATTATACTACTAATTACATATGGAAAAAATTTCAATGAAATTAAATAATATTCATTATATATTATTGTGTTTATAACTCCTATTATTCCAAATAATAAAAAGTTTTTTGTAAAAAAAGTTTTTTTAATTTTACAAAATATCGTCATCAAATCCAATTCTTTCTTTTTGAATATAGACAGGTCTTTTCTTAGTTTCTAAATAAGTTTTAGATAAATATTCACCTACTATTCCTATACATAGAAGTTGTATAGATCCTAAAAATAATATAGCACATAAAGTGGAAGTATATCCAGGTAAATCAATGCCCATTATTAAAGTTTTAATTAGCAATACAATTAGGTATGTAAATGATAACAAACTTGCAATAACACCTAAATATGTAACAATTCTAAGTGGTTTTGTACTATATCCAACTATTGCTTCGACTGCCCACTTTAATTTGTTTTTAAAATTATATTTACTTTTTCCACCTTTTCTTTCTTCCACTTGATAAGGTTTGTATTTAGTATTAAACCCAACAAAACTGAATATTCCTTTGGTCCATCTATTATTTTCTCCCAAAGAAATCATTTCATCCTTAACATATTTTCTAAACGTTCTAAAATCGGAAGCACCGGGTTCAAATTCTAATCCTGATAATTTGGCGATTAATTTATAAAATAAATTCTCATTTCTTCTCTTTTTCTTTTGAGTTTGACACATGCACACAACATCATATTGTTCATTCTCATCAAGTATCTCATACATAACGCTTAAATATTTTGGGTTTTGTTGTAAATCTGTATCAATAATTGAGATGTAGTCTCCACTAACATTTTTCATTCCAGCAAAAAGCGCCGGCTCTTTTCCGAAATTTCTGGAGAAACTAATGATTTTTACGTGCTCTTTATCACATTCATAAATAGATTTTAATATTTCCAATGATTTATCTGTGCTTCCGTCATTTATAAACACTATCTCATAATCGTATTCTTTAACATTATCAGTAAGTTTTTCATAAAACTTTTTTACAATTTCTTCCTCGTTATAAACTGGAGCGATTATACTTAACTTTTTCATTACTACTACCTCTTAAATACATTTTATCAAATATTTTACTGAAATAAAATACGTACTTCTAAAATATTAAAAACTAAATATATTTTTATAGGAGGAGAGGAGTGAATTATAAATTATACAAAGGTCTTACAAACAAAGAAGTATATGAAAATGGTAGAAAATATGGAACTAATACTTTCGTTAAAAATAAAAAAAATACATTTTTCTCTTTGTTTATCGAATCTTTAAATGATCCTATTATAAAAATACTTTTAATAGCGTTAGCAGTAAAAATAATTTTTTTATTTAAAGATTCTAATATATATGAAACATTGGGAATATTAGTTGCTGTGTTTTTAGCTTCTTTTATATCCACGATTTCGGAATATGGCAGTGAAAAAGCTTTTGAAAAATTAGAAGAAGAAAATTCAAAAATCAAATCTAAAGTTATACGCAATTCAAAAATATTAGAAATTGATATAGAAGAAATTGTTGTGAATGATATAATTCTTATTTCTTCAGGGGATAAAGTCCCAGCAGATGGTATTGTTTTGGATGGAACTGCCGCGATAGACTCTTCTCTTTTAACGGGGGAAAGTAAAGAAAAATATGTGTACAAAAACGAGCGTGTTTATAAAGGCAGCATTTCCTTAGAAGGAGAAATATTAATTAAAATAACAGCAGTAGGAAAAAATACCTTTTACGGTTCGATTTCTAATGCTATACAAGAAAAAAGTGAAGAAAGTCCTCTTAAAAAAAGATTGAAGGTACTTGCAACATTTATTAGTAAAATAGGATATATTAGTGCGTTCTTAGTTATGATAGCATATCTATTTAATGTCATTTGTATTCAAAACAATTTCGAAAGTGACAAAATATTTTCATTGTTAAACAATTTTCATTTATTAGCTCCACATCTTATTTATGCATTAACACTGGGAGTAACGATTATTGTACTTGCTGTTCCTGAAGGACTTCCTATGATGATAACTTTAGTACTTTCATCTAATATGAAAAGAATGTTAAAATCTCATGTTTTGGTTAGAAAATTAGTGGGTATAGAAACGGCTGGTTCATTAAATATTTTATTTGTTGACAAAACCGGTACTATTACCAATGGAATTCTTGAAACCTCATTTTTCGTAGATGCAAATTTTAATAAATATAAGACAATACACGATATAAGAGATGATAAATTTAAGGAAGTGGTTAATTTGTCTTGCTTATATAATAATTCTTCATATTATTCTGATGGTAAAGTAGTTGGTGGAAACTCAACAGATAGAGCAATTTTGTCTTTTACTTATAACGATGAATCTTATAAAATATTTAATAGTATTAAGTTCGACAGCAAAAAGAAATACTCTGCGGTAAAATTAAATTATAAAAATATGTGTTTTTTTAAAGGAGCTGCCGAAATACTCTTAGAAAAGTGTGCGTATTATTATGATGAAAAACTAAATAAAAAAATAATAAAAAATTTATTAGAAATAAAAAATAAAATTAATGATGTTATGAAAGAGGGTTATAGAGTATTAGCTTTGTGTACAAGTTATACTATGGAAATTTCAAATATGACATTGGTCGGTTTTTTACTTTTAAAAGATGAAGTTAGAAAAAACGCATACAAAGGACTAGAATTAACTAGAAAAGCAGGTATTCAAACGGTAATGATAACGGGAGATTCTAAAGATACTGCATACGCGATTGGAAAAGAATTAAATATGGTTAATAGTGAAGATGAAATACTTACAAGCGAAGATTTGAGTAAGCTTAGTGATGAAAAAATAAAGAAAATGATACCTCACTTAAAAATAGTTTCTCGTGCACTACCGGAAGATAAATACAAATTAGTAAAATTAAGTCAAGAATTAAATATGGTTGTGGGAATGACTGGAGATGGAGTAAATGATGCTCCGGCATTAAAGAAAGCAGATGTTGGATTTTCAATGGGAAATGGAACGGAAGTTGCCAAAGAAGTATCCGATATTGTGATACTTAATAATGATTTGCTATCGATTACAAATGCAATACTTTATGGAAGAACGATATTTAAAAGTATTAGAAAATTTATAATATTTCAACTTACGATAAATTTTTGTGCAATTATATTAAGTGTAATAGGACCTTTTATTGGAATAGTTGAACCAATTACTGTAATGCAAATGTTATGGATTAATATGGTAATGGATACACTTGCCGGACTTGCTTTTTCATTTGAACCAGCGTTAGAAGAGTATATGGAAGAACCACCTAAAGAAAAAAGTACTCCGATATTAAATAAATATATGCTAAATCAAATTATTGTGACAGGAATATATTCTGCGATACTTTGTATAATGTTTTTAAAATTGCCTTTTTTTAAAAACTTTTTTAGATTTGATTACACAGATAAATATTTGATGACTGCTTTTTTCGGACTATTTATATTTTTGGCAATATTTAATTCGTTTAATGCTCGTACATACAGAATCAACGTTCTTTCTAATATATTTAAAAATCCACCTTTTATAATTGTAATAAGTTTAGTGGTGTTGATACAAGTTCTTATTATTTATTATGGTGGAGCAATATTTAGAACAACAGGACTTACTTTGTATGAATTTGAAGTTATGATTATTTTAGCATTTTCTATTATACCAATAGACTTTGTAAGAAAAATTATACTTAAAAAATTAGGAATCGAAAGAGGAGTATAGCAAACAAAAATCATTACGTCTTAACATAATGATTTTCTAATGTATAAATTAAATATAAGCCTCTAAATTTTTAATTGATTTATCTTGAAAACTCAATGATTTTTTAGCAAGACTCAATATATCTTTTTCGACTTCATCTTCATATTGTTCTATTCTTTTTTTCATATCAAGTATTCCCATATTAAAGCCTTCTGTAAGTAAACTTGCAACTTTGGTATCGCTGTTATCTTTTCCTATTTCCATTTGCATACTCATATTGATAATAAAATTCGGAATTCCTTTAGCACTTTTTGCATGAACTTTATATTTCTTTAAAAGTTTTTCACTCTTTTTAAGCAACGCTTCATAATTTTTAAGTTCACATTCTAATTCTTTTTTTATTTTGTTATCTTTATCTTTTAGAATCTCTATTAATTTAGTTGTGGATTTTACACCCATTTCTGAGTTTTGATAAATATGTAATAATAATTCGTTATCTTCATTCATTTTTCTCACCACTATTATTATGAATACTTTATAAATAAAAAAACTGGTATTATTTACCATTTTTATAAAAGCGAGTGAATTCGTATTTGCACAATGCCAATTCTTTTTCTCTTTTATTAGAACCATTCACAATATATTCCAAGTCATCACAAGGCACGAAATCAATATCATTAAAATAATAAAAATGTACTAAATACTGGTTAAACAAATCTACGAATCTTCTAAGAGGAGAAGAAGAGTGAGAATATGTATCTTTTCCAATTCCTACGTGGCCTTCGTTTATCAAACTATAATATGGATTCATATAATATTTACGAATTATTTCTTTTTCTTTTTTCGTAAGTGTCAAATTTCCAATTTCTAGTTCTTTAGAAGATGGCAATAAATTCCTATAAATATAATCGTATCCCTTTAAATTCATTTCTTTGCTTACCAAATAATTATATAAAATCATACATTCCTCAATGATGGAATGCGATTCGGTATTATATTGATTATTATCTGTATTTGTAAAAGAGTTTTTTTGATTTCTGTAATTTTGATTTTCAGGATAGTTGCTTTTTAATTCATGAGTTAAATCTTTCAACTCAAATAATAATTTTTTTAATTCAGATCTGTTTTTATTAGAAAGAATATCTTCAGAATCACGATAACTTAAATTTTTAATTATTTTTATTTCATCTTTTTTTAGATAATAATCGTTTATTAAACCATTTTTAATTATTATATATAAAGATATAACATTTTTATTTCCGCCTGCGTTTAATGAGCAAATAGTAGAAATATCACTGAGTTTAGGGAATAAATACATTTTTTTCCCTGGATAATAAATAGATTTAAATCGTTCAAACAATATACTATTCAATACCCCATCATCGTAAGTTATAAATCCGACATCACTTATATGTATTCCCAATATAAATTCGTTTTTTTCTTTTTTTAATGAAATGGCATCATCTTTAAAAGGTTGTCCCTCGGCGTTGTCTATAGTAATTGCGGTTCTCTGCGGCATACTATTATTTATTATAATATCAAATTTTGGGGTTTCAAAATACCCCTCTTTCAAGTCGTATTTTTTAATAGCACGAGTTTTATTTAATTCTTTCTTTTTTCTAATAATATCTTCAACTTCCTCTAAATAAATTTTACTTTTTCCATGTTCTTGTTTTCTCATTGATTCTACAAATTCATTTAATTTAATCTCATTATTAATGTGAAAACCAAATAGTTTTAATATAAATAAATTGTATAATATTTCATCGTTGTTTGTTTTGGTGCACACAAAATATAAGGTCTTTAGTAACAGACTATTATAAAAACTTTTAAATTGTTCATTCTTTTTAAAATCTATTATCTCTTTTGAAAATTCTTCGATAGCCGCAATGTTTTCTCTTTGCACTATTAAATCTATTAATAAAGAAATTTTGTAAGATGTCTTTTTGTTTTCACATATATTTGCGTTGTTAATGAATAAAATTGTTAATTTATTCAAGTAGTTTTTTGTATCTATAGAATTAATAAAAGTATCAATTTTAGTGTTTGTTTTCACTTTTTCTTCGTTAGAAAAATTAATTTCAGAACTGGCGTTTTCTAAATATAGACAAATCAAAAACAACTCTTTTGGTTGAATATTGTTTTTGCTTTGCAATCTTAAAATGTTTAAAAGCTTATAAAAAAGTTGTTTGTTGCCCAAGCCCGAAATTTGTTTTAAATTTTTATAATTATATGGTTCGTTAATTATAAAATCTATAAAATCATTATTGCTTATTTTCATTATTAATCCCCAAATACATTTTATCAAATGGTTTTTTTCTTGACAATAGCAAATGTAAAAAGTAAAATATATCTATAGATAATAGTCATAGGAGATTTTATCGTGGATAAAAAAGATAATGAAAAAAATGTAAGCACAAAGTCTTTGATAATATATGCTTTTGGTATAATTGTCTTTTTTTTGGCATTTATCGGAGTAACATATTCGCTTTTTAAAAGCAATATTATAGGAAACGGTAGTTCAATGGTTGTTACGACTGCGACTTTATCAATTACATTTAATGATGGAACGCTTATTAATTCTGCTGATTTAATGCCTGGAGAAAGTGCAATTAAAACATTTAGTGTTACTAATAATGGAACAGATACATCATATTATGATATAAGTTTAGATGTATCGCAAAACACTTTTAATCCACACACAGATGTAACATATGCTTTAACCGGTACAAATAATGGAGCGACAACTACAGAGACCGCTTTTCCACTTACGGATGCTTACATCGCAACTGGAATTTCTATTCCCGCAGGCGTAACACAAGTATATACTCTTACGATAAACCTCGTAGAAACAAGTATAAATCAGGATTCAAACCAAGGCCAGACTATAGTGGCAACAGTAGTAGTTGATAGTCCATACGCAATGACTGCGGATGCGCTAACATTCCAGGGTAATTTATATGATGAAGATGGAAGCACTATGAGCAATGTACTTGTAACACTACATAGTGACCCGCAAAGTACAACAACAGACTCAAGCGGATACTTTGAATTTAGTAATGTCGAAAAAGGCGCTCATACATTTACCGTAACTAGTGGAGAAAATACTTTAATAAATCAAGAAATAAATATATTGCCTGCTACAACAAATCAAGAAATAAAACTTAATACATTTGCACTTACTTCTACTGCAACTTTTTCTATATATAAAGGAATAACTTTGCCAGAAGCAATCGAATCTCCAGCTCCGAGTACATTATATAATCAAATACTATCAGCAGAGACAGC
>CAZGGW010000015.1:0-16318 GCA_964525365.1 uncultured Muribaculaceae bacterium
GCACAAGACTGAAAATCTTGGTGTCGTTGGTTCGATTCCAACTGAAGCCACCAGAATGATTGATAATTTGAACTATTATGTAGTTCATTTTTATTTTAACAATAAATTTTAGCCATTGTATAATATAAAGCTATATAGGAAGGAGACTATTATGCTAAAAGGAATTTATTATGTTTCTAGAACAGAGATTTTAAGGCTTGATTCAAAGAAATTTGATAAGGGATTACTTGATATTAATATGCCACATATTATTTTCTTAGAAAGGGTGGGTATAAATAAATATAAAGAGGTAATAACTGGAACACCTATTTCTAAAGTAAGCAATAAAATTTTTAACAAAGTTAGTGATAAGTCAGTATTTATTATATCTGAACAAACATATATTCATAAATATAATCCGAAGAAAGATTGTTCATATGTATCAATGTATAAAGATATTGATTTTGAAAAATATAAAAAAGAGTTTTTGGCTTGTATAGAAGTAGCAAAACAAGGGTTGTTAATTCATAATGAATTAGTACGTTCTAAAAATATTATTTACAATAATGCGGTTGAAGAAGGAAAAACTTTAGTAAGAAAATTACAAGATTATAGAAAGCAATAACTATTGAAAATATAATTTCGAATAAAAACTATTCACAAAACATGAAAAATGTGTTAAAATATTACATGTACTGAGAAATTAGTATAACTAAAACAAATTATTAAATCGTGTATTTAATGAGGAATTGTGCCTATAGCTCAATTGGATAGAGCGTTTGACTACGGATCAAAAGGTTGGGGGTCCGACTCCTCTTAGGCACGCCATCGGGAAGTGGCTCAACTTGGTAGAGCATTTGGTTTGGGACCAAGGGGTTGCAGGTTCAAATCCTGTCTTCCCGACCAGTTTGTTTTTAAAGTCTGTTTATCAGACTTTTTTTTGTTTAAAAAAAATCAAATATTGTGTATAATGATATTATAATAGCGGAGGAAATATGGATATAAAATATATAATTGAGAAAAAAAGAAATAATAAGGTTCTTTCTAAAGAGGAAATAAACTTTGTAATAAAAAATTATGTAAATAAAAGAATAAATGATGAAGATATGGGTGAATTATTGCTGCTGATATGTGAAAAATCGCTTTCTTTTAAGGAAACCTTATACATGACCGAAGCTATGATTAAAAGTGGTGAAGTGATTGATTTTTATGGCATCGAAAAGCCATTGGTAGATAAACATTCAACTGGTGGTATTGGAGATAAAGTATCATTAATTGCATTACCAATAGTGGCTTCTTTAGGAGTATGTGTTGCGAAAATGAGTGGTAAAGGTTTGGGTTATACGGGAGGAACAATTGATAAACTTGAAAGTATTAAAAATTTTCGTACTAATCTTTCAAAAGCAGAATTTATGACTCAAGTAAAGGATATTAATGTTGCCCTTATAAGTCAAAGTGATAACATTGCGGTAGCGGATAAAAAAATATATGCTCTTCGAGATCAAATTGGTGCGGTAGAGTCAATTCCTTTAATCGCAAGTTCAATTATGAGTAAAAAAATCGCAAGTGGAGCAAAAAATATAGTTATTGATATGAAAGTTGGAGAAGGCGCTTTAATAAAGAACATGAAGGATGCTTCTACTTTAGCTAAAACAATGAAAAAAATAGGAAATAAATATAAAAAGCATGTAACTGTTGTAATGACTGACATGAATACTCCTTTGGGGTATGCAATTGGAAATACGCTTGAAGTAAAAGAGGCAATTGATTTTTTTGAAGGAAAATATGAAGCGAGATTATTTGAAGTAGTAGAAACCATATGCACCTATATGTTACATATTTCATTAAAAATTAGTCTTAGAAAATGTAAAAAGATGTATAAAAAGTCATTGGATACGGGTATTGCTAAAAATAAGTTTTATGATTGGATTAAAGCACAAAATGGAGATATTAGTTCATTACAAGAAAAAGCGTTAAAAATGGAAATAAAATCAAATAAAAATGGTTATATTAATAGTGTGGATGCTTTGAATTTAGGAAAACTTGCTTGTTCTTTAGGCGCGGGCAGAGTAAAAAAAGAAGATAATATAAATCATGCGGTTGGAATTGTTCTTAATAAAACTTTAGGAGATAAAGTAAATGAAAATGAAACACTCGCTACAATATATTATGAATATGAAATAGTAGATATGGATGAAACATTAATTAAATCATTTGAAATAACTTCTGAAGTTCCTAAAAAAGAAAAAGTAATCTTAAAAATAATATAAGGAAAGTGATAATATTAAAAAGAAAAATATTTATATTGTAATAAGTGTAGTACTTTTCTTTTTTTCTATGTCTAAAATTATTGCCATTACAAATATTAGTGTAGAAGGAAATAGCATTATTCCTTATTTTGATAAAAAAACGAGCAAATATAATTTATTTTTTGATTATGTACAAGAAGAAATTTATATTGATGTAACAAAGGAAAAAACAGATGATTATGTGGAAGGTATTGGGAAAATAAAATTAAATGTTGGAATAAATAATTTGCAGATAAAAGTTATTAAAAAAAATGAAACAAATGAAACATACAAATTAGTTGTACATAATGGAGAGATAGTAGAAGAAAAAACGCCTTATTTAGAAGTACTTGAAATAGAAAATTATTTTTTGGATTTTAAAAAAGATGCTTTTTCATATACCTTGAATATAAAAGATGCAGATGAACTCAATATTAAATTTATTCCTACAAATGAGGAATCTGTTGTAAAGGTTAATGGCAATAGTAATTTAAAAGAAGGGAATAACCAAATAAGTGTTGAGGTAAAATTAAATGATGAGGTAGTTACTTATTTAATAAATGTTAATAAATTAAAAACTGTTTTTGAAGAAACAGAGATAAAAGAAGTGGGAATATTTAATAAAACTGAACTTACAAAAAAAGAAAAGATAGTAGTAATTATTTCCATCTCTTCTCTTTGCTTAACGTTGATTATATTTATATTTTATTTGTTCTTTATTGTTAATAAAACCAAAAACTCAATTTAGTACATATTTTACATAATATTCTTCAAAAGTGATCTTTTCATTATGAATTGTAGTTGCGGGCTCAATTCCAACATACCTATAATGCCATGGTTCAAATAAATAGCCTGTAATATTTTCTTTACCTTCGGGATATCTTAAAAAGAATCCATATTTATATGAATTATTTATTAACCATTCATATTCCTTTGTTTTTTCAAATTTTGCGCTTCTAGATCCAACATTTATATCTAAAGCATATCCGGTTTGATGTTCTGAATAACCAGGTCTTGCAGAATATGTATCTGCTTCATTTTTCCCATCTCTTTTAACGTACTTGTTATATAAAGAACTTTGATATGAGTAACTTCTATATGAAGAAATATTTTTTAGTTCAATCCCATCTTTTTTTGCTGAATTAACCATGTCTTTGAAATGCCCGTATGCTTCTTTGTTTAAATATTTTCCTTTTACTGAATGATCAGTAGACATTTCTACAATATTGCTTCCTTTGTAGTCAGAAGGTAAATAGTTATATTTATTTACAATCATAAGTTTTTCTTTATTAATATCTGTTTCTTTGGTATTTGCGTAAAAAGAATAATCTAGTCCAATATTAACATTCATAATGATAGTGGATAGTGAATAATTTGAGTTTTTTTCTAAGTATTTTTCATATCTTTCGATATTCTCATATAAAAAAAACTTTTCTTTTAAATATTTAATTATATTCTCATTTCTTTTATTATTTATTATATATTCTACATCATCTAATTTAGTATATTTAATTATTTCATTAATTTCAGTTGCAGAATATCCAAGATCAAGTAATTTATTAACTATTTCTCCGTATTCATCTTTTTCTATGTAATCTAACAGAAGATATTCAGAGATATAATTTGTATTAACACTATTATCTTCTATTAATTTTTCCAATGTTTTTGAATATGACAACACTTCCGCTTGAATGTTATTTTCGGTTATGAAATTAATTGATTTATCATTATATCCCAAACCAGAAAAATCAGTTTTATCCTTATTGTAATAATCAATATAAAAATAAGCAAACGCCCCAATAACTAAAATACAAAGTATAAGCATTAATAATTTTTTCATATATTTTCATCCTTAAAAATATTATATCATAAAGTAATTATAAATATGAATAAAAGTAATCATATTTATAATTCTAAATCCATATAAATAAAACATAGGAGGATTTATGGAAATAATAAAAGTATCTAGTAAAAGTATTCCAAAAAAAGTTGCGGGTGCTGTTGCGAATTTATTCAGGTCAGAAGAAAGTGTGGTAGAAATGCAGGCAGTAGGAGCAGGAGCATTAAATCAAGCAATTAAATCAATAGCTATCGCAAGGGGTTTCGTGGCACCTTTAGGCAAGAATCTAATATGTACTCCAGCATTTTCTGATATTAATATCAACGGAGAAGAAAAGACTGCGATTAAATTAATTATTGAGACAAAATAATATAATATATAATGTAAAAAGCAAATATTAATTTGTTTTTTTCTTGACATTTTTCTTTGATAAGTGAATAATTATGTTATTGAGGAGGCATGATGGCAAAAAATTTAGTAATAGTTGAATCACCAAGTAAAAGTAAAACCATAGAAAAATATTTAGGAAAAGATTACAAGGTTGTATCAAGTAAAGGACACATTCGCGATTTAGCAACAAGTGGTGAATATGGTTTTGGAGTAGAATTAGAAAATCATTTTAAACCAACTTACAAAATAGTAAAAGGTAAAACCAAATTGGTGAATGAATTAAAAAAGCAATCTGCCGGAAAATATGTTATTTTAGCAACCGACCCTGATAGAGAAGGAGAAGCTATTAGTTGGCATTTAAAAGATGCTTTAAAATTAAAAAAAGATACTTATGGTAGAGTTGTATTTAATGAAATAACTGAACACGCAATAAAAGAATCTTTCGATAAACCAAGAGATATAGACATGAACTTAGTTCATTCTCAAGAAGCTAGAAGAATACTGGATAGAATTATTGGCTTTAGATTAAGTAAACTTATGAGAAGTAAAACAAGTGGTAAGTCTGCTGGGCGTGTACAGAGTGTTGCATTAAAATTAATTGTAGATAGAGAAAAAGAAATAAACGAATTTAAAGAAGAGGAATACTGGGAAATTGATGCCATATTTAATGATTTTAGTGCAAAATTAGAAAAATATAAAAATAAAGAATTAGAAATAAAAAATGAAGTTCAAGCTAACGAAATCTTAAATGTTCTTTCTAATGCGTTTGAAATAGAAGATATAAATTCATTAGAAAAAAACAAAAAAAGTAAATATCCATTTACAACTAGTACGTTAACACAGATGGCATCTAATAGACTTGGATATACTGCTTCAAAAACCATGAGGATAGCACAAAAATTATATGAAGGTGTTGATATAGGTACTGAGACCGTTGGTTTGATTTCGTACATGAGAACAGATTCAATTAGACTTTCAGATCAATTCATAAAAGAAACTTATGGATATATCGCTGCTAATTATGGAAAAGAATATATAGGTTATCCTAAAAAAGCAAAGAAAAATGCGAATGTTCAAGATGCCCATGAAGCAATAAGACCTACAAGTATTAACAGAATTCCAAGTAAGATGAAACAATACTTAACGCCAGAAGAATACAAAATATATAATCTAATCTATGTAAGAGCACTTTGTTCATTAATGAGTGATGCTAAAGTTATGGCTACTACTGTAATATTAAATAATAATGATTATAAGTTTAAAGCAACTGGTCAAGTATACATATTTGATGGATATTTAAAATTGTATAATCAATATGAAGATACTGAGGATAAAATATTACCGGATTTAAAAAATTATAAATCGAAGGTACTTGTATCAAAAGAAATAAAGAAATCACAGCATTTTACTTCTCCGCCTGCGAGATACAATGAAGGAAGTTTAATAAAAATGTTAGAAAAATTAGGTATTGGAAGACCAAGTACTTACGCTAAAATTATTGATATATTGAAAGAAAGAGTATACATAATTATCGAAAATAAAAAATTTATACCTACAGAAGTTGGTACAACTGTTAGTGATAAACTACAGGAATTTTTTAGCGAAATTATAAATGTAACATATACAAAAGAAATGGAAGAAGACTTAGATAAAATCGCAGATGGTAAAGAAGTCTGGTATAAATTACTTGAAAGATTTTATAAAGATTTTGATCCGCTTGTAAATAGTGCAAATAAAAATATGGAAAAAGAAGAACCGGAAGAAACAGGAGAAAAATGTCCTCAATGTGGTAAGGATCTTGTTATTAGGCATGGTAAGTATGGTGAATTTGTTGCTTGTAGTGGGTTTCCAGGATGTAAATACATAAAAAAAGAAGAACATGAGATAAAAGAAATATGCGATTGTCCAGAATGTAATGGTAAAATAGTGGAAAAAAGAACAAGAAGAGGTAAAATATTTTATGGATGTTCTAACTACCCTAAATGTAAATATGCTTTATGGGATAAACCTACCGGAGAAAAGTGTGATAAATGCGGTAAACTTTTAGTTGAAAAGAAAGAAGAAGTATTTTGTCCAAATTGTAAAGAAAAGTAAATAGTAAATAAAATATTTACAAAAAGAATAAAAAAATGTATAATTTATACATAAAACGTTGAGGAAAAGAAGTAAAACTATAAACTTATTTAAGAGAATTAGTGTTTGGTGAAAACTAATATAAGAATAGTTTGAAGTAGTTTCTGAGTGATAATTTCCGCATAGTTGCGTTAAAAACTAGAGATAACAAATGTTATAAATTAAGGTGGTACCACGGGTTTATTCGTCCTTAAGTTATAGCATTTTTTTTGAAAGGAACAAAAACATGTTAGATTTAAAATATGATTTTAAAAAAGTAGAAGATGGAAAATACGAATTTTGGAATAAGAATAGGTATTTTGAAGCTGGAGATAAAAGTAAAATACCATTTACGATAGTTATTCCGCCACCTAATATTACGGGAAATTTACATATTGGACATGCTTTTGACTGTACAATTCAAGATGTCATTATAAGATATAAAAAATTGAAAGGATTTGATACTTTATGGCTTCCGGGAACAGACCATGCAGCAATTGCCACAGAAGCGAAAGTAGTGAAAAAATTAAAAGATAGTGGAATAGACAAGTATTCTTGCGGAAGAGAAAAATTTTTAGAAGAATGCTGGAATTGGAGTAATGAACATAACGACAATATAAAAAGTCAATGGGCTAAAATGGGGTGCGCACTTGATTACACACGAGAAAGATTTACTTTAGATGAAGAATTAAATAAAGCTGTAAATTATGTGTTTATTGATTTGTATAACAAAGGTTTAATATATAGAAAAGAAAAACTGATAAATTGGGATTCTGAAGCTCAAACTGCATTGTCAAATGAAGAAGTAATATATGAAGAAGAAAATGCTAAATTATACTATTTAAAATACTTAATAGCCGGTACTTCTAATTATATTGAAGTCGCTACTACAAGACCAGAAACTATCTTTGGAGATACTGCGGTAGCGGTTAACCCAAATGATGACAAATATAAAGATTTAATTGGTAAAAAAGTAGTAGTACCCTTAATAAACAGAGAAGTTAATTTAATCGCCGATGAAATAGTTTTGCTTGATTTTGGTACGGGTGCTCTTAAAATAACACCAGCTCATTCTTTTGATGATGAATTGATTGGTGAAAAACATAACTTAGAAAGTATAAATATTTTAAATTCTAATGGTACTTTAAATAAAAATACTGGAAAGTATGAGGGTATGGATGTTATAACTGCTAGAGAAAAGATAGTTGAGGATTTAAAATTAAAAAATTTATTAACAAAAATTGAAGATTATGTACATCAAGTAGGACATTCTGAAAGGACTGGAAAGATAGTAGAACCGTTTTTATCTAAACAATGGTTTGTAAAAATGAGTGGTATGGCAAATAATCTTTTGGAAGAACAAAAAACAGAAAATAGAATTAATTTTCTTCCAGCACATTTTGAAAAAATATTAACTCATTGGATGACAAATTGTAAAGATTGGTGTATCTCCAGACAATTATGGTGGGGTCATAGAATCCCGGCATGGTATAAAAATGATGAATTAGTTGTGAGTGCTGAGTGCCCAGGAGATGGATGGGTACAAGATAGTGATGTTCTTGATACTTGGTTTAGTAGTGCGTTATGGCCATTTAGTACATTAGGTTGGCCCAATGAAACTGAAGATTATAAAAGATATTTCCCCGGAGATGTATTAGTAACTGCATATGACATAATTTTCTTTTGGGTAGCTAGGATGGCATTTTCATCTTTAGAACAAACAAAAAAATTACCTTTTAAAAATTGTATTATTCATGGATTAATTAGAGATAAAAACGGAATAAAAATGAGTAAAAGTTTAGGAAATGGAATTGATCCGATGCAGATAATAGAACAATATGGTGCGGATGCATTAAGGTTTTACTTGGGTACATCTTGTGCTCCAGGAGCTGATCTAAGATTCGATGAAACAAAAATATCATCTTCTTGGAATTTTATTAATAAATTATGGAATGCTTCAAAGTTTGTGCTGATGAATTTAGAAAATTTTGAAACAAAGAATTTTGATTTGGAAAATTTAAAAATTGAAGATAAATGGATTCTTACTAAGTTACAAAAGACTATTCAAGAAGTTACAGAAAATATGGATAAATATTTAATACACAATGCTGGTAATATTATTTATGATTTTACTTGGAATGTGTTTTGCGATTGGTATATAGAAATTTCTAAAAGAACTATAAATGATAATATTACTAAAAGTGTTTTACTATATATTTTAGACAGTATTATTAAGATGCTGCATCCATTTATTCCGTTTGTTAGTGAAGAAATATATCTTCAATTTCCTACTAAAGGAAAATCAATAATGGAAAGTGAATATCCAACGTATCAAAAACAATATATATTTGAAGAAGAATTGTTGATAGATAATGTAATAAAAGATATCACCAATATTAGAAATATTAAAAAAGAGAATAATATTACTAAAGATGCTTTGGTAGACTATTCAATTTCTAAAGAAGTAGAAAATATTTATATTTCATTATTGAAACTTAACATTAGGAATAAAGAAGAATCTTACACGAAATATAATTACACGAGTTCATTAATTAATATTACATATTATGTAAATAATAAAGATTCTAGTTCATTGAGTAATAAAATCGAATTAGAAAAAGAATCATTAATTCTATCTATTAAAAAAAGAAAGGAATTATTAAGTAATCAAAATTATATTGAAAAAGCTCCAAATAAAATAGTAGAAGAAGAAAAACGAAAATTAGAAGAAGAAAAAGAAAGATTAAAGATTATTATAAAAGACTGAATTTGATATTTAGCAATTGAGCATTACATCATTATCAGTCTTTTTCTTTATGACAAGTTAACAAATTTACTTTTCTTTTTAATTATTAGATATGTATAAATACTTATAACAGATACTATTGATACTGGTAGTATAAAATTTATAAGACCTGTTTTTGGATTTGTGATTGCTTCTTCTAGAATCTTAACACTTGGAGAACATTCATAATCACCAACACCAGATACTGCACTTCCACTAACAGCAAATGTAACATTTACTTTGACATTTGAATTAATAGGAGTATTAATTAAACTCTCAGGTATTTTGTTAGCGTCCTTAAGTTTTAAATTAAATCTAAAAGATGCCGTTTTATTTATACCTAGATTTCCAATATTCCATACGAATTTTTTATTTGTAGTATCAAATTCTCCAACCGTTCCTATATTTGGATTTGCTCCATAAACCACATCAAATCCTTTTAAAATATTTGTTGTGAAATAATCAGTTACGATAACGTTGGTTTTATCTTTTGGCAAGACACTTTTTAAAATTGTATCTACATTAGTAGACAATACGCTATTTAAATTAGCTGATGTTATAAAATCCAAAAATCCTTTTAATGGTACGCTAGATGAACCAAAAATAGTATCTGATTCAGCATTTGAAAGAATCACTGTGTATAAAATAACATCTGAATCCAATCCTTGTATAGCATCTTGTATATCGTTTACATTTGTTGATTCTTCATAATCTTCAATTATTAAAACCAAAACTTTGTTTATGGTGTCATCGCTAAATGCATCTGAAACATCACTTATTTTATCTTCAAGATTATTTACATAAACTGAATTTGTAAATAATGCGGTAATATTATTAAGAACATCAGATTTCGTAGTTGATATAGCAGATGAATAACTATTAGCATCAGTAGTAGTAGCATGTGTGAATGAACCAAAATTAGAAAATCCAATTCCTACATCATCATATGTATCCATTAGTGCATCTACAGTATTTGTTAACGATGTTGATATTGCAGTACTTGACGCACTAGAGTATGAACGATCTACTAAAAAATAAACTTCAGTTTTCTCTGTATTTGAGAAAGCAAGTTCAATAGTTACAACACCATTTTTTTTGTCAGATGCAACTATTTTTTTTGTTAAATTTCCTCCTAAATTTTCAAAACTTACACTTCCAGACGTATAAGAAGTGATCGCTATTTTGTCACTCGCAGCTTTGACTTTTACATTAAATCCGGCGAACGATAAAACAATCATTAATAAGCAAGCAAATACATAAATAATATTTTTTTTCATTTATTTCTCCTTTATCTTAATAAGATTATAGCATAATAAAAAAGAAAAATAAATATTTTAAATGGTTTTTAATTATGTTATTATATAAATATATAATAAGGAGGTTGTATTATTAAGAAATATATTTTAATAGGATTAAAAAAAGATTCAATTGTATTTGAATATAAAGAAAAAGTACAAACTGAATTTTTAAATTCTAATTCTTTAATAGAAGGATGTTTTTTATATACAATCAACTATTATAAAAAAAATCAAAAAACTATATATTTAATTTTAAACAAAGAATTAAAGAATAAAAAAATTAATAAGTGTACTATAAATATAGAAACATTAGAAGAAACATATAAGATATTGCCACATTTAAGCGTTGCTGAAATGGATTTTGGAACTTATACTATGTCTGTTTATGATTGTGAGAAAGTATTAAAAAACCAAAATATAAAAAAAGTTCTTTGCTATTTTATGCCTACAAATTTAATAAAAAGATTAAAAAGCCAAAAAATTACAGTAGAATTAAATTACATTGATTCTATAAATGATATATTTATGATTACTAATGATGCTTTTGATTATGATACACTTTATTATAAACGAACCATCACTATAAAATACAATGGCTTTTTTATGAAAGATTTTGAAGAATTTTTAAATATTAATAAATATTTAAAATATGTACACTTTTATTATTATAATAAAACATTAATAAATAGAATCGTTGAATTATTATTAAAATATAATAAAACAAAAGTTGTGTTAATATTACATCAGTCTAACAAAAACAAATTTATTGAAACAAATTTTGAATTTTTAAAACAATTAAGTCAAAGTTATAAAGAATATTTAAATGGCGAAATTCGAATTATTTATACAGATAATTATTTAAAAAACAATTTATTCAAACAATTATCCTATAACAATTTAAAAATGAGTATAGTAATAATATTATATGTCGCTCTCACAGCAATTCTATTTAGTCAAGTCTATGCTTACATTTCAGAGTATAATGAGAGTATGTTAAATTATTCATTATATTCTACAATTAATAATGAAAGTTCAATATCAGAAACCTCTTCAGAAATTTCTGTTGAAATAATGAGTTCATCAAAAGTGGAAGAGAAAGATAAATATCAACTTGAAAAAATATATAGTCAACTAAAGAAAATTAATAAGGAAGTAATAGGTTGGATTACCGTAAATAATACAAAAATTAATTACCCTGTAGTTCAACATAACGATAACGAATATTATTTAAATCACGATTTCTATAAGAAAAAAAGTTCTAATGGATGGATTTTTTTGGATTATAGAAATGAAGCGAGTCAGAACAATGATAACATAATAATTTATGGACATGATTTAAAAAGTGGTTCTCAATTTGGAACACTGGAAAATGCTTTACAAAAATCATGGTATAAGAATAAGGATAATTTAACAATTACATTTGATTCTACAGATTACAATATGAAGTGGGAAATCTTTTCAATATATACAACAAATTATACAACAGATTACTTAGATGTTAATTTTGATAGTAAAGATGAATATACAGATTTCATTAATATGATAGTTAAAAGAAGTATATATGATTTTAAAAGTACTCCGAAATATAAAACAAAAATTTTAACATTATCAACTTGTTATGGTAGCTCTTATAAAAACAAAAGATTAGTGGTACACGCAAAACTAATATCAAGGGAGGAATCATGAAAAAAGCATTGTTTTTCATTACTATTTGTATATTTCCAATAATTATAAAGGGAGCATGCGATTACAAAGAACAAATTGATTTGAATACGCTTTCTAGTAATATAAAGTATTCATATGATTATGATGAAACAAAAAAAGCCTTTACATTAACGTTCTTCAATGTAACGGAAGAAATGTATCTTCAAAAAGATTCAAAGATATTTAAAACGACAAATACAAATGAAGTTGTATTATCTTCTTTAGAAGAAGGAGAAACGTTTAATATAAAAGTTTTTGCAAGTTCAAATACTGGGTGTTATGGAACTTATTTAAGAGATATTCCAGTTTCTTTACCTTATTTAAATCCGTATTATAATCACGCAAAGTGTAGCGGAAAGATGGAATACACTGTGTGTAATTCACAGTTCTTGAGTTATAAACTTAGTTATAAGTCATTTGTAAAAACAATAGAAAAGATTGAAGAAACTCAAAAAAGCAACACCAATAATAAAAATGAAAAAAGCGAAAAACTTTTTAGCGAACTATTTTCATTGGTAAAAAATAACTATATAATTATAATAGTTGTAATATCATCAACTATATTAAGTTTTCTGATTTGGAAATTAATATATAGAAAAATAATACATAAACTTTAAAAAACCAAAAAATTATGATATACTTAAAGAGTAATTATAGGAGAATAGTGTGAAAAAGTTATTACTAACCAGTTTGATAATGCTTACTTGTTTCTTTGGCATTGAGATAAAAGCTTCTTGTGAAGAAAGTTCTTATGATGATGCAAAAAATGTAAAAGTTTATTATAAATTATATCAAACAAATTATATCCCTTTAAAAATATTTGTTGAAAATATAACCGAAAATATTTATGTAAAAGTATTTGAATCATTAGATGACTCAGAAACAACTTATAAATATTCGGATACCGCTAAAGGTACTCTATCCTTTGATTTTTATTATGTTGCTATACCGGTTACGTATAAAGTTGATGTGTATGCAGCTAAAAATGAATGTAAAGATAAATTAGTTGAAACATATACAATTGAAACCGCTCAATACAACATATTTAGTCAGTATAAAATTTGCGAAGAAAATGAAGATTATTATTTGTGTAAAAGATTTTTGGTTGATAAAAACATTTCAAACGAAAAATTAGAAACAATGGAATTTACAGAGTTTAGCGATGATGAGGCAATACAAAAAGTAGTAGGAGAAAACAATCTTGATGGTAATTTGACGGAAAAAGAAATACAAACCATAATTGAATCAGAATTTGAAAAACAAATAAATAAACACAATACTACAAAAGATATGAATACTTTTGAAATTATACTTTACTATGTAAAAAGATATTGGATTTATGGTTTGATTCCCATTTTAGTGATAAGTGCTATTTTTATAGTAAATATAATTATTAACAAAAAAAGGAGTAAAAAATGAGAAAGAAATTTATTTTCATCATATTTGCTTTATTTGTTTTTATTCCAATTACTTTAAATGCTAAAACTGAAAGCGTAGTAATCGTTAAAAGTGGATATTATGGTAAAAGTGGCGAAAAAATCTATGCAACTTATCCAGGGGATTATTCTGCAATTTTTGATGCTGCTTTAGAAATGTATACTGGTGGAAATCCAACATACAACAATAATACGCTAAGATATATATCACCCAGCGATGACAACGGACAAAGAAATGCAACTTGGAATGGAAATAAAACAAATGGTTATTATTATACAGATTGTAATGGTTTTGTTGCATTGGCAATCAGAGAAGCTACAGGTTTAAGTGGAAACTTTACATTTTTTGGCGCTGGAGCAGATACTGCTAGAAATGGTGCGGAAGACATATTTGAAAAAAAATATTCAAATATTTCAAGAGATGAGCTTGATCAATTAATAGCATTTGGGGAGATTCAATCAGGAGATATTGTAGGGCTTCGCGGCACAACAACTCATATTATGATTGCGGGTAGTGATGGAACAATGATAGAAAATAAAGGTGGAAATCCAGTAATTGCACTTCGCCCTTTTTCTGATACTGCTCATTATAATGACGATGGTCTTACTATTAATGTATGGAGATTAAAAGCTGATGCAACTACAAATGGAGATGGCACTTTTGATCAAAAGAGTGATATACCAATTGAAGGAAATATGTATAAAGTAGATAAAACCGAATACAATTCATATTGTCTACAACCCGGAAAAAAATATAAAAATGGGCAAACGTATTATTTAGATGCAACTTTTGATGTTAGTGATTGTAAATCGAGTAATGAAACTTTTGAATGCGGTCTTGCTGCTATTGTAAATGCAGCTAATGAAAACAAATCAGCAACAAATGAAACAAATTCAAAAGATGGTTTAGATACACCCAAACAATACGCCACTACTTTAATCGCATTAAGATTATGGACAGGATACAAATCAAAACTAGTAGGCGATGGCTGGTGGAAACTTGCAGAAGAAGTTGCTCTTGATAGCGAAGTCGGTGATGTATCAATAAATGTCAAAGAAAAAATATTTCAAAATAGTGCTTCGTCTATATTAGCACTTGATTATGATTATAAAACCAGACCTAAATCTGGTGGATTAATATATTCACTTGTAAGCAATGGACAAAGTATTTTAGAAGAAGCTTTTTCTCTTTTTAAAACAGCAAACGCAGGTAGTTTACCAGTAAATGATTTAGGAGGAGTCACTCCTGATACTGATACAGTTAATTTGAATAATGGGCCCAAAACAATCACAATTAAAACGAAGTTTAAAAAAGTAGAAGAAGCTAAGGTAGAACTTCTTGAAGGAAACGTAACAATATCTAATATTATTAAGTCGAATTCAGATGGAACTATTAAATTTGATGTTTCTTCAAAAGGAAAATGCAAAGAAGGAACTTTTAAAATAAAAATAACGCCTGCGAAAGATGATGCTAATCCTTCAGCAGTAAAAAGATATTATCCAAAAGACTTTCTACATTATCAAATTATGTTAGTAGTAGAAAAAGAAGAGGAAGTAATATTAGAATTTAATGTGGAGTGTAATGTTTGTGAAAAAGATTCTTGTATGGATATAACTAATTCTCTTCCAACCAGTTGTGCTGCAGGAGAATGTACATTGGATGGTGTTTGGAACGAAGAAGGAACAAGTGAATCAATTCAAGGGACAATAGAAGATCCATCTATGGCAACTATATTAGCAACTTGTGATGAAAGAAAAAATTCGTATGATGTTTCAAGCAAGTATTTACCAGGGAATTCATCGCAATATTGTAAATTATATTGTAGAGAAGAAGTAGTAGTTACTTTTGTAGATAAAACAACTGCGATAGCAGGAATGTATTTTAAGTATGATATAAAGGGAAACGGTGCTAATTTAACCTCAAACAAATTAAGTATGATTATTGAAAAAACAAAAGAATGTGCTACAGATATTGACTATGAAGCTTGGAAAAGTGCTTATGAAAGTGCAAATAACGCAGTTCTGCGTAGTTTTAACAATTTTGTTATGTGGGAAGCAATTTATGATGATGGTAACAACAAAGGAAAAGAACATACATCCCCAGTAAAATCTGTTACTGCTATTGCTCCTTGTACGGGCGCTTGTACAACTGGTGGTCCTTGGAAGGTGTGGGTATGGGATGCCCGAAATTTCAATATATGCAAAGCCAATTCCACAAAGAAAGAAGTGAAATGTACATCTACATCTGGAGGAGCTAAAGATGGAACTGATAATAAAACAAGTTCCTCTAAAGTACAAGATGGAAAATGCTTTAGTCCTCCAAGTTGTATAGATGGAAAAAATTGTGAAGATTGTAGTGATGAATATGTAGCAAAGAAATATGAAGCAGCGAAGTCAGCTTATGAAAATGCTTTAAGAGCAAGAGAACAGTTAGTTGCAGATATTTTTAATTGTAATTTATATGAAGAAAAATATATGGCTTGTGA
>CAZGGW010000015.1:16418-18982 GCA_964525365.1 uncultured Muribaculaceae bacterium
GTGACGGAAAGATTAATTGTAAGGTTGAAATTGAAGGAGAAACTAAAGATATTACTCCTAAAGGTTTGGGCAAAGATTCTGCAAAGGCAAGAATTGTTACTGATTATAAAGGTCAAAGTGCTTCAAGTGTAAATGTAGAATATGAAGATGAAAATTATGGAAATACCGTTGAAATAACTTCTTATATTGAAGTGTCAAAGCCCACTGATACGGATTACTATTCGAAGCCAAAAGAATATACAACCTCCCCTGCACAATGTTCACGTGATTTACCTACATCAGAAATTGAAAACGATGAACCTTTACCATATTATAGTTGTACGGGCACTAGAACTAGTGCTACCTGTTCCTATGGAAGCCTTAATCCCCCCAAAACTGAAGTTGCAGACTTTTTGATAGAGGCCAAACTTGAATATTGGCAAAGTAGAAATTATAGTACTCAAGTTTATACTGGAACAGTACAACCGGTGGCATGTTCATCCACTCAAAATTGTGAAAATCTACCTAGTTATATTTATCCAGTATCTTTGGATGCTGAGAATGGATGTTATTGGATAAAATTTAATTATAGTAATTTGGTTGATAATAGTGTAAGAAATAAAAAGATAAGATTTCCAGATGGAACTTATGAATGTATATATAAAGTTGTAAATGAAACAATATATTTTGAATGTGGTAATGATGAATGTACAGTGATTTGTGTTGGTGATGATTGTGATTCGGTTGACCCTAAGAAACCATGTGCTGATAACGATCCAAATTGTAGTACATCACTAGGATTTATTTATAGAAGTATCGATTTAACTAATGTATTTCCCAATAATCGAGAATATGGCAGTAATTGGTTGAATTCAGCTAGTTTGATAACTCAAATTGAAAATATTGGAAATAATATATGGAATGAAGATAGTGAGTATAGTTTTACCCTAACGCCTTCTAATATTGCTGATATTAAAAAATATAATGCAAAAATGGAAAATTCAAACAACGGTTATTTAGATACTTCAATTGTGTGTGAAAATGGATTTGAAAATTGTAAAAGTACTTTTTTAAATAATATTAAATCATATACTAGACATTCTGATTTAGCCGGGAGGAATAAATGAAGCAGTCGTTTATGGGATACTTAATTATAATTCTCGGTATATTTATTCTTGTAGTACTGATGTTAGTTCAAGAATTAACTTCAACGTCTGAACAAGATTATTATAATACAAAAGAAATAATGGAAGCGGCTATGATTGATGCAGTAGATTATGGTACTTATAGAACAAGTAGAAAGATAAGAATAATTAAAGAAAAGTTTGTTGAAAATTTCTTGAGAAGATTTGCTGAAAGTGTTAATGCAACTAAAGATTATAATATTGAATTTTTTGAAATAAGTGAAAGTCCTCCTAAAGCTACGGTTAGGATAAGCACTAAAACTGGAAGTTATACTATAGATAGTGATACTGCTGAATTTGATATTATTACTACTTTAAGTGGTATATTGGAAACTAAGTATTAGAAAGTAAAGTTTATTTACTTTCTAATATTTTGCATATATAATAATTTTTATGGAAAAAAAGTTTATTGAATATTTAGATATAATATGCGAAGAAAAGCCAAGTTTTTTAAAAAAATACATTTTTACATCTTCTATGCAAAGATTAAAGTATATTGATTATTTTTGTGGTATGAAATATGGAAGCAAACATATTTATAATTTTTTATTTCCTATAAGTAGATTAGACCATTCTATATCAACTGCTTTGATAAGTTGGAATTTTACATATGATAAAGAAACCACGATCGCAGGTTTGATTCACGATATTGCTACACCTTGTTTTTCTCATACAATTGATTATATGAATGGCGATTATGTGAATCAAGAAAGTACAGAAATTGGTATTGAAAAAGCAATTGAGAGCGATAAAGAATTAATATCATTTTTTTTAAAAAAAAGATAATCTTTCGGTTAATAAAATAATAGATTTCAAAAAATATACTGTGGTTGATTTAGATAGACCCAGTTTATGTGCTGATAGGATAGATGGAATATTTTTACCCGCTTATTCGTGGCTTCATGTTACTAATATAAATGAAATAAACGAAATATATAAGGATCTACTGCTTTTATTAAATGAAAAAAACGAAATGGAATTAGGTTTTTTAAATACAGAGTCTGCTAAAAAAATGTATAAGTTGAATATGTTAGTAAATCAAGCCACTCATAACAAGAAGGATTTTTGCTCTTTATACTTATTATCCAAAGTAGTAAGAGAACTAATAAACAAAAACATCATTGTTTATGATGATTTATATAAATATGGTGAAGACGAAATAATAGATATTATTGAGTCTGTATCTGACAAAAATGTAAAAACTTTATGGAATAACTTTGTAAATTTAAAAAATGCAGATGACATAAATATGTCCGATATTAAAGAAAAATCTTTGAATCCATTAGTATTAAGTAAAAGGTTATTTGTTGGTGTAAAGAATTTTTAGGTAAAAAGTGAAAAAAGTTAAGTGCAACTTTTTAGAATAATCTACAGTCAAGTTTTTAGTCGTTTATGCCGAGA
>CAZGGW010000016.1:0-16039 GCA_964525365.1 uncultured Muribaculaceae bacterium
TGAAGTGCAGTAATACCTTTTCTAGTTCCAGCAACTTTAAAATCCATATCTCCCATATGATCTTCAAGTCCTTGAATATCAGTAAGAATTGTATAATTATCATAGCTGTTATTCTGAGTTATAAGTCCCATTGCTATACCAGCGACTGGAGCTTTAATCGGAACACCTGCAGCCATTAATGATAAGCATCCAGCACATATACTTGCTTGTGAACTAGATCCATTACTTTCAAGTACTTCACTAACTACACGCACTGTATATGGAAACTCTTCTTCAGTTGGCATTACTTGTAATAATGCGCGTTCTGCGAGTGATCCATGACCAATCTCTCTTCTTCCAGGAGCTCCATATCTTCCAGTTTCTCCTACTGAAAATGCTGGAAAATTATAATGGAACATAAATCTTTTTGTATCTTCAATTCCAATACCATCTAATATTTGATTCTCTCCAAGTGCTCCTAAAGTCGTAATAGCCAGAGCTTGAGTTTCTCCTCTTGTAAATAATCCGCTACCATGAGGACGAGGTAATATATCAATACTACAAGAAAGTGGTCTAATTTCATCCATCTTTCTTCCATCAGGTCTTATATGTTCTTCGACTATTAACTTTCTTACTCCACTTGCTTCTAAATTATTTGCAACTTTCTTAACTTGATCAAGTTCACTAGAAAGAGTATCACTATCTTTATGAGCTTCTTCATACATAGAAACAGCTTTCTCTTTTACTCCATCAATAGCTGCATACTTTTCTAACTTATCTTTAATTTGGATTGCTTCAATCATGTCAGATTTTATATTGTTTTCAACCTCATTAACAATATCTGGATTAAGTTCAGCAAGTTTTACTTCTATTTTGTCTCCACCTATTTGTTCAATAACATCTTCTTGTATAGCACATAATTCTTTAATATACTCGTGTCCAAACATAAGTGCTTCTAACATTTCGTCTTCACTTACTTCTTTTGAACCTGATTCAACCATATTAATTGCTTCTTTTGTACCAGCAACTGTTAAATTGATTGTACTATTTTCAAGTTCATCCGTTGTTGGATTTAATACTAATTTACCATTTATCTTTCCAACTACCACTCCAGCGACTGGCCCATCAAATGGTATATCTGATATACTAAGTGCTAAAGATGTTCCTAATAACGCTGTCATTTCCGGTGTGCAATCATTGTCTACACTTAATACGGTATTTACAACTTGTACTTCATTTCTGAAATTTTCATCAAACATTGGTCTAATTGGTCTATCAATTACACGCGCTGTTAGAGTTGCATTATCTGTAGGACGTCCTTCCCTTTTAATAAACCCCCCAGGTATCTTACCTACAGAATATAATTTTTCTTGATATAAAATTGTAAGTGGAAAAAAGTCAGCAGACGAAACATTTTTGCTCATAACTGCAGTTGTTAAAATAACTGTATCTCCATATCTAACAAGAACCGCTCCGTTTGCTTGCTTAGCAAGTTCACCCTGTTCTACGATTAAACTTCTCCCATTAAATTCATATTCAAATACTTTCTTCATAAATTCCTTCCCTTCTAAAAGATAAAAAAGACACTAAAAATAAGTGCCTACTTTCTTATATTTAATTTTTCTATAAGAGTTTTATATCTACTATAGTCATTATTCTTTAAATAACTTAGTAAACTTGATCTCTTACCTACTTTTTTCAAAAGTCCAAGTTTTGAATGATAATCGTGTTTATGAACTTTTAAATGTTCAGTTAACTCATTAATCTCAGTTGTCAATATTGCAACTTGTACTTCAGTACTTCCTGTATCATTAACATCTTTTCCATATGTTTTAATGATAGAGGCTTTCTTTTCTTTGCTTATAGCCATATTTTCCTCCATTTCATATACTAGGTTTAATCTTAGTAAAAGTCTGAGGTAACTTAAACCAAGAAAAAACTGACTATTAAATAATACTACACTTTATTAGAAAAATCAATGTTTTATTTATTTTTGTTGATTAAAATTGAAAGTTCCCACTTTATATAGAGATGGGAATTAAGTCGTTTAAATAAAAATTATCTAAATATTTGTAAAATTAGAATTTAGGGTTTCAATTTTATTTCTAATATTTATAAACATTTGCAAAATAATTGCTTACATCTTTTCCCAATTTCAGAGCATTTGTTTCTCTTGGAAGTTCAATAAAGGCAATTTCACCTTTATAATCTTGTATAAACGAAAAGCCATTTTCTTCAAACCAAGCAAATACTTTTTCGATATCACAAATACATTTATAATTTACTTGATTTTCCCAATATTCCGCCAAAACAATATTTGTTCTATTAGGATAATTAGATAAGGTTTATTTTACAAGTTTTTCATCAAAAGGATTGTCAAACACTTTCCAAACTATTGTTTCATCTGAAACTTCATCAAATTTTACGTCCACTAGTTCCCGTGTGTAAGCATCTGGATGATTATTTTGAACTCCATTAAGTATTTTATTTTTTTAAATGTGTGATTACTCCCAAACTACCATATTCAATAATTTTTAATAATTTTATTTTATTAGATTTGCAATTATTAATTTGACTGCGAAAAGTAATGTTTTCTATATTTTTCTTTTTTTCTTCAATTAACATCTGAAGAAAAAATTCATCTTTTGGCATACGTTCCCCTTATCTTGGCAACTCTAAGTTTAATACTCAAGTCTTCCCAATTGAATTTATGCTATCATACTATCCTTTTAATTTCAAAGTTTTTCTTACTTTATTACATATTCGTTCAACATTATGTTCTCCAAATACATCATAAAGTGCCCCATTTTTATATGTAATTATAAAGTAAATAACACTTCCTATTAGTGCATATAATAATGAAATTGGTATTTGTATAACCCTTGAAGTATATTGTGGTAAATAAATATTAAGAATTATAAGTGGTATCATCATCGCAACTAATGGTAATATCATTTTACCTATTAATTTTTTTAAATCTTTCATATTAAAATCAACTTCTTTTTTAAGCATTGCATAAGCTATATAAAAAGATAGAGAGTATCCTATAATAGAAGCAGTAATTACTCCATAATATGGATATATTCCTAATTTATCAAACATAAGTACCAGTGGCACGTCCAAAAGTGCATTTACTATAAATCCCGTTATTGTAGAAATATATATTATTTTATATTTATTAAGTCCTTGTAATAACATATCTACTACTATAAATAAACTTGAAAAGAAAGAAGAAAATACTAAATAAGAAAGAATAATACTTCCATATTCACTTACTCCATAAAACAATGTGTAAATTGGATACGATAAAATTGAAATTCCTATAACCATTGGTAATCCCACAATAAACATCATGCCTATTGCTTGATTCATTTTATTATTCACTTCAACCATATTTTTTTTTACGTAGCTACTTGATATGTGAGGTATTATACTTATACTTAGGGCACTTGCTATAGAAACAATAAGCATGCAAGGCTTTACTCCCCAAGTAGAAATGATTGACGCAATTGTTTCTGCCTGCGATCCAGTATATCCAATTATATTAAGTCCTCTTATTACAAGAGCAATATCAGTCACTCTATACACACCGGAAGAAATACAAATAATTATAGATGGTAATGCATACATAATTATTTTTCTTCTAATTTCTTTATTAGTTTCTTTATCTTTTTTATCGGACTTCAAAAATAAATTATCATTTGTTTTTATTTTTCTTTTTAAATATAAATATGCAACCAACCCTCCAAAAAATGCTCCAAGAAGTGAAACGGAAACGCCTATAGAAACGCTTTGATTAAACACATTTATTGTTAAATATGAGCCCATTAGTATAACACTAATTCTTATTACTTGTTCTATTACTTGTGAAGTAGAACTAGGAAGTATATATTTGTGTCCTTGTAAATATCCTCTTGATATTGATAAAAATGGAATTATTAATAGACAAAATGATACGCTTCTAATAACAAGAGCTATATCTTCATATGTATTACCACCGCTTATATTTCCAATAAAAATATAAGCTGCTTCTCGAGCAAATACAAACAACAAAAAGAAACTAATTAGTGAAATAACTAATATTAAATTTTTTCCTACTTTATATGCTCTTTCTTTTGCGTCATATTTTCCAAGTGTATTATATTCGCTTATTATTTTGCTCATCGCAATTGGAATTCCAGCACATGATATGTCTAAAAATAGCGTATAAATATTATATGCATATGAATATAAACTTCCTCCTGCTTCGCCAATTATTGAATAAAATGGAATAACATATATTGCACCTAATATTTTGGTGATAATAATTGCAATCGATGCTATTATAGTACCTTCTACAAAGGTATTTTTTTTCATAAATACTACTACTCCTCTTCATCATATAGTACCATCGCTGAAAAGCAATATACTTGTTCATCTGCAAACAAACCCATTGATGTACTAAACTTAATATCTATTATATCATTTTTAGTACTGGTTATGAAGTTATTAATTGAATTTTCCAAATCCTTTTCGTGATTTTCGTCAAATAATTTTACTTTTATCATGTCATCTCCTCACTATAAAGATAACATAATAAGTATTATTTTTTTGTCTAAAATTGTTGTAAATAATATTTTGTATATTTTTTATCATCTATTTTATATTTTATTAGTACCCGAAATTCAATATCATCAACAGATTGAACATATCCCATCAATAAAATTCCTTTAGCAATATTGCTCTTTTTATCTGTTATATTCCACAAAGTCAACTTATCTTCAACTATTCCAAGCGACGGGAATATATCTTCTGTTTCTTTATTATGTACAATTAAAATTTCTAAATTTTCACATTTATATTTAGCGTTATCTATTTTTAATTCATAAATGTATTGTCCTTTTGATAATTCTTCTAAATTGATTTCTATATTAAAAGGAAGTGTTTTATCATATACACCATTATACATTTCCAATTCATTTAAATATTCATTATAAACATTTACATTTATATTGTCATTTAACTTTACAAATGGTAAAAAACACAAAATTCCTATAACTAAAATTATTAATATCAATTTTTTCATATTAACGAACAACTATATTCACTATTTTACCCGGAATTACGATTTCTTTAATTATTTCTTTTTCTTTTGTATGCACAATTACATTTTTTTCGTTCTTAGCAAGCTTCAATATATCAATTTGTGACATATCATCATTAACTTTTATAGAAGCTCTTAATTTTCCATTAACTTGTACGCCAATTTCTTTTTCACTAACATTAGTCTTTTCTTCCTCATAAATTGGCCATGTTTCAAGCCCCAAAGAACTAGTACCATTAAACTTCTTTTCCCATATTTCTTCAGTAATAAATGGAATTAATGGATTAAACAATTTCAATAATCCAATAGCGTATTCTTTAGGAAATATTTTTTCTTTATACACAGCATTTATAAATATCATCATAGAGCTAATCGCAGTATTTATATTTAATGATTCATAATCGTTAGTAACTTTTTTTAACGTTTGATGATACAAAATTTCAAGCGACTCATTATTTTCATCTTTTATCATGTCATCTTCCATATAAAGACGCCATATTTTATCTATATATTTTTTAGCACTTCTAATACCATTATCATCCCATGGTTTATCTATTTCAAGTGGTCCCATAAACATTTCATAAAATCTTAATGCATCCGCACCATAATTATGTACAACATCTGTCGGATTAACTACATATTCCGGATGTCTCTTACCCATTTTAAGTCCATTAGAGCCAAGTATCATACCTTGATGAACTAATTTTTTAAATGGTTCTTTTACTGGTACAAGACCTTTATCATATAAATAATTGTTCCACATTCTTGAGTATAATAAATGTCCCACTGCATGTTCATGGCCACCTATATATAAATCAACTGGCATCCAATGTTTTAATAATTCATAATCTGCGAAATGTTTATCATTATGTGGATCTATATATCTTAAGAAATACCAGCTTGATCCAGCAGATCCCGGCATTGTACTTGTTTCTCTTTTTCCTTCTTTACCATCATATATTACATTCACCCAATTAGTATCCCTTTCAAGAGGTGAATCTCCATTTTTACATGGAGCATAATCATCAAGTTCCGGCAATATTAAAGGAAGTTCCTCATCTTTTAATGCTTCATGTGTACCGTCCGAATAATTTATAATAGGAATTGGTTCTCCCCAATATCTTTGACGAGAAAAAACCCAATCTGTCTTGCGAATATCCATTCACGTATTTTATAATTAATTTTCTTTTTACCAATTTTATTTTCTTCTAAAAATTCAATCATTTTATTAATCGCATCTTCTTTATTAAGATCATTTATAAAACCAGAATTAATGTGAGTTCCATCACCAATATATGCTTCTTTAGAAATATCTCCACCTTTAAGTACTGGTATTATTTCTAAATTAAATTTACGAGCAAAAGCATAATCTCTTTCATCATGTGCAGGTACTGCCATAATAGCACCTGTTCCATAAGTAATTAACACATAGTCACTTATCCAAATAGGTATTTTTTTACTATTTACCGGGTTTATTGCGTAAGTTCCAGTGAATACTCCGGTCTTATCTTTATTTAATTCAGTTCTTTCCAAATCACTCTTTTTAGCACATTCTTCTTTATATGATTCAACTTCTTTTCTATATTCATCTGTAGTTATTTTATCAACCAAACTATGTTCTGGAGAAAGAACACAATAAGTTGCTCCAAATAAAGTATCACATCTAGTTGTAAAAACAGTAAATGATTCAGTAGAACCATCTATTTTAAATTCAACTTCTGCGCCAATACTTTTTCCAATCCAATTCTTTTGAATTTCTTTTGTTGAATTTGGCCAATTTATTTCATCAAGACCACTCAATAACTTTTCTGCATATGAAGGCATATCAATCACCCATTGACTCATATTCTTTCTAATTACTAGGTATCCCCCTCTTTCACTTTTACCATCTATTATTTCATCATTGGCAAGAACACATCCAAGACCTTCACACCAATTAACTGGCATATCTACTTTTCTAGCAAGTTTATCTAAAAACAAATTTTTAAATATCCATTCAGTCCATTTATAAAAAGATGGGTCACATGTAGAAATAACTCTATCCCAATCATATGAAAAACCAACTGATTTTAGTTGATCAGTAAACGTTTCTATATTCTTCTTAGTTAATATCCCGGGATGCTTTCCTGTTTCAATCGCATATTGTTCTGCTGGTAATCCAAAAGCATCAAATCCAATTGGATGTAATACATTATATCCCTGCATTCTTTTCATTCTACTTACTACATCTGATGCAGTATATCCTTCTGGATGCCCTATGTGAAGTCCACTACCGCTAGGATACGGAAACATATCAAGGCAATAGAATTTCGGCTTACTAAAATCAGTTATATCTGTTTTAAAAGTTTTATTATTAATCCAATAATTTTTCCATTTTTCTTCAACCAATATAAAATTATACATTTTTATTCACTTCTTTCTTTTTTAGTATTCTTCCAACTATTTCATATAAACTATAAATAAGTACCATTAAAACTACAAATCCAATCAAAACTGAAACTATATACTTGTCAATATTAATACATATTACTGAAGTAAATGCTATAATAAACGAATTTATAATAGACGTAATCCATAATATTTTATTAAATTTAGTTTTTTTCAAATCCAAATCAAATCTTTTCAATAAATAACTTACCTCAGTAGGAAATTTACCTTTATTTAAATTCTTTTTATATTTTCTATTCAAAAATAATATATAAAACAAAAATACAAAAACAAATATAACACCGAAATAAATTAAATTTTTAACTATAAAATTCATTTTTCCTCCAAAATAAAACTTTATAACTTAAGGACGAATATTTCCGCGGTACCACCTTAATTCATAAAGTTTATGCTTCTCTATTAGTTAACGCCTTATTACGAAGAATCTCCAAAAGCAAGTTCAAATATTACTATTAGTTTTCACCTTACACTAATTCTCTAAAGATTATATTTTACTACTCTTTTGTCATTGAAACTTAATAGTATTATATTATATTTCAGCCATATATTCAAGAAGTTTTAAAAACATTTTTATAAATATCATTTTTAATCCTCTTACTTTTAATTTTCTTATTTCAATTCTTTTCTTTTTTATCTCTAATTTACTTAATAAAATATTCGCTACTTCTTCTTTTAAAGATGTGTCTATTTTTAAATCCGAGATTATCTCATCTATTTCTTCATTTACTACCCTATACGCTTCTATTTCAGTATTTTTTTCAGCTATATTTACATTAATTGTACTAATCGTAGAAATGTTATTTATTTCGACTACAAAGTCATTACCTTTAAAATATTTTTTAAAATTAACTTTATAATTATCAACAAGTACATTTAAATTATTTATTTCTTTTGTACTTCTAAATTTTATTTTATAATTTCGTTTACTTGGAATAATACCACTTTTTCCTTCTATTGGTTTTATTATTACATTGGAACCGGTATCACTATTTGTATATTCAATATTAGTAATTATATAGTAGCCTTCTTTATACATACTACTAACCCCATCATCTTCATATAATTTATATGCATTGTTTCTTCCAGGAAAAATATGGATTTCAAGATCATTTGGACTTGAAGTATCATTTAAATTGTTTTCATTTAATAAAGTCAAAGGAATTATACCACCTGCTTTTACAAAGACAGGATAATCTTCATCTTTATAGAACGTAACATATCTCTTTCCACCTATATATTTTTTACCAGTTTTAAAATCATACCACACACCATTAGGTAAAAATATTCTGTGTACAACCCGATTCATAACAAAATCTTTTTGATCTGTAATAGGGCTAATAAAGAATTCACTTCCAAAATAATACTCGTTTTTATATAATGGCTCATCATATACTTCGGGATATTTATAATAAATAGGTTGAACAAGTGGACTACCAATTTTATGATATTTATATGCTTCACTATACAAATAAGGAATCATACTATGTCTTAATCTTGTGTATTCCTTTACTATTCCTAAAGTTTTTATGTCCCACTTCCATGGTTCTCTTTTATAATATTTCCCTTTTTCAGAAGAAAATCTAAATATCGGACTAAATGTTCCTAACTGAACATATCGAGCAAATAGTTCTTCATCTTCAATTCCACCAGAATATCCTCCAATATCATGACTCCACCAAGACACACCTATATTAGAAGCGTTAGAATTAAAGTATGGCAACATCTTTAATGTTTTAAAGCTTACTACTGTTTTTCCCGAATATAATATTGGATATCTATGTGCCGCAATACCAGCATTTCTAGAAAACACCATTGGCCTTTTTGAAGGAATATTTTTATATAATTCAAAAGTATAATAATCAAGAGCAAATAAACTTAAAGCATCTTTTTTTGAATTGTCATCATACCAGAAAAAGTCAACGCCAATATTAATAAACTTTCTTAGTATTTTATTTATAAACTCGTTTTTAATATTACTATTTAATACATTAATTGGTATATTACCTTTTATTTCTTTATTCAATAATTTGGAAACCTCTATGTACTCTTCTTCATTTTTATTAATTCCGGTTTGAGTATCTATATTTAATCCCAAAAATATTTTATTTTGATGAAGATAATTTATAAATTCAGAAGGGTTATTATATAATTTATTATTAAATGTAAAGGATAATTTTTGATTTTCAAAATTGCTTGTCCAATTATTAAGTAAAAGAACTCCGAATGGTATTTCATTAAATTTAAATTTATTTACTAAACTTTTAATTTCGTGATCACTATATATTTCATTTTTATTCCACCATATTCCTAGAGCATACCTCGGAATGAGTGTTGGAAATCCAGTCAGTGTATAATAACTTTTTAAAGCAGTTCCAAAATCTTTTTTATACGCAAATAAATATGTATCAATATATTTATCATTTTCTAAAACTAAATTGTTGTCTTTTAAAACAAAATTTTTACTATCATCAAAAGAAACAAATCCATCCGCAGAATATAATCCTTTTTTTAATCCCGTTTTTCCAAGACTGCCATCCAAACTATATGTAGTTCCTCTAAAATTTCTAACTTCTGGGTGTCCAAAGTACCACATTTTTTCACTTCCTACAAGCGTAACACGTAAATTAGTGTCGGGCATCACCTTAGATGCAAAAAAAGGCTTTCCTTTTGTATATTCAAGTAAAAAATATTTACTAGTAACATTAATAAATTTGTTATCTTCTTTTACAACGATATTAGGAGAAGTAAAATTCCTATTAATCGCAAAAACAGTGGGCTCATCATTAAACTTTCCATCTTCATTATATTCAAAGCGAATTAAAACTTCCGATAAAATTGTTATCCTATATTTTTTACCTTGAAAAACTGTTTTTATTCTTTCTTCCATATGTATTCCTTTATTATCTATAAAAATTATACCATAAAACAATATTATTTACTAGAATTTTATAGAATAATAATATCTTTGATATCGCTTATCCTTATATGGACATTATTAAATGTAATGATATAATCTTTATTTCTGGCTATTACATATGTAGTCATTTCTTCTTCTGGTAGTAATATTCTTACTTTTGTTTTATAAACAAATCCCGAAGATTTAAATATGTTATTTATTTTATCTTTTATAACAATATTATTTAACATTTCATTTGTTTCTTCTTTTTTTCTAAGGATAAATTCATTCTCTTCTTCGGCAGAATAATACGTTTCTTTATTATTATTTATTTTCTTAGATTGAGCTTTAACATATACATTTGGCAGCTTTTTTTTCATTTTATCACCCCATCTTATATTATGATAGTTGCCTAATTTTGTGCTTGACATTCGCAGAAGTTTTATGTTATATTATATACGCTTGATTTTATCAAGTGCCTACCATGGGGAATTGGCTCAGCTGGCTAGAGCATCTGCCCTGCACGCAGAGGGTCAGGAGTTCGAATCTCCTATTCTCCACCAAATTGATAGGAAGCTTGAACATTAATTGTTCAAGTTTTTATTTGTTTAAAAATATGATAAAAGACTATTTTATTTTTATTTTAGTCATTAAAAACAATATTTGTGACATTGTAATATAATAAGTTTATATTTTGTGATAAAATATATGTATAAGAGGAGTAGATAATGAAAAGTAAAGTTTTTTGTGACATTAGAGGTACTTACACAGGAAAAGAAGATAGAGAAACTGCTATATTAACTTTTATAGAATCCATATGTCAATTAGATGATTCTGAAGAATTAGATTTTTCTTTTCTATCAAGTGACACCATGGAATTCGTACAAAAAAATGCTGCTGAATTATTCAATAAAATTGGAACGAAAACTAAATTAAACGTTGGTACTCAATATTCCGAAGATATTTCTTTTGATGGTCATAATTACAAATTTGTTCCTAAAAGTAAACTACAACAAATGATTATGGAGATTGAAAGCGGAAATTATCAAAAAGTATATTATTTTGATGATAGTAAAATAAATATAAAAATGTTTAAAAATTTAATGCCAAGGCAATTTCCAAATATAGAGTTTAAAGAGTTTTTAGTGAATGGTGAAATACATGATTTAAATAAACAATTACATGATTTTATTTCAAGTAAGAATGAATTGAATAGATAAAATAAAGAATTATTCAATATAATACTTTAATTTATCTAATGTTTTCTTTTGCTCTAATAAGTACGAAAAAATATTTAGGGCAAGTTTTAAAGAATCATGTCTTATCACACCATTTTCAACAATAAATAAATTAGAAGATATGATTTTTATCCCTTTTATATTTTCTTTATCTAACAAAACCGGGTCTTTTTGTTCTAAAGTTTCATATTTTTTTCTAATATTTTCATCAATTTTTTGATCATTAGCGAGCACTACATCAATTTTATGTTTATTCAAATATTTATTTAAAAGTTTTACGTGATCACTTACTTTAAAATTATCGGTTTCCCCAGGTTGTGTCATCATATTACATGTATACAATATTTTAGCATTTGTTTCATCTAATGCTATTTGAATTTTTTTACATAGTAAGTTAGGAATAATACTTGTATATATGCTTCCCATACTTAGAATGATTAGATCAGCTTCTTTTATACATTTAACTGCTGTTTCATTAACAATTGGATTTTTCTTATAATATATTTTTTTTATTTTTTTATCAGATTTTGTAATATTATATTCTCCCTCTACAATACTTTTGTCATCCATAATAGCGGCCAAAGTCACTTGTTCTTCTGTAAGAGGTACTACTTTTCCTTTTAAATTTAATAATTTAGAGAAAGATTCTATTCCATCAGAAAGATTTCCAGTAATATTGGTAAGAGCTGTAAGTAAAAGATTTCCAACTGCGTGTCCATCTAAATCACTTGTTGTACTGAATCTATAATTAAATAATTTTTCAACCAAGGGTTCGGTCTCAGAAAGAGAAATAATTACTTTTCTTAAATCACCTACTGCAGGTATATGAAATTCTTTTCTTAATTTTCCTGTAGAATATCCATCATCCGCGACCCCAACAATCGCAGTTATGTCAACCGGAAATTTTTTTAAGCCTCTCAGTAAAACAGACATACCAGTTCCACCACCCAAAACCGCAATTTTATAATTCATTATTAATTTTCCTCATAAAAAGCATAATATTCTTCAAAAGTAATATTATTACTCATTATATATGTAGCAGCCATAGAGCCCACATATCTAATACGCCATGCGTTATAATCAAACCCTGTTATATCTTCTTTATTTTGTGGATATCTTAAAATAAACCCATAACTACTCATGTTTTTAATAAGCCATTTGTTCTGAGTACTTTCTTCCACCACTTCATTATCAAGTTTATTACCATATAATTGTAATGTTACAGACAATCCCGTTTGATATTCTGAATAGCCAGCGCGTGCTGCGATAGTATCAGCTTTACCTATTCCATACATATTTTTCCAATAATTATATGAAATCTCTTGACGTTCATAACTTCTATATCCTTCAGAAACAACAAATGTTATGCCCTCCTTTTTAGCGGCCTCTAATAATTCCACTAAATTATTATATATACTTTTACTTACTTGTTTTCCTTCATATGCATAGGCCACAGGAATATTTATTAAATCTTCAGGAACATAATCAGCAGTCACCCCATTACGTTTGTTTACTAACATTAGAAATCCTTTGGAAACAACAGTTTCATGAACATTTTCATAAATCACTTCGTTAGCTTCAGTATTTACTATTGCTACTACCTTAGAATATTCCAAAGTTTTATTAACTTTTTGATATTCTAGATATTCTTGTAAATTTTTAAAAATAAAATATGTCTCTTTACAGAAAGAAGGAATTAAAGTGTTATAGTCATATTCTAAAATTTCATTTAACTGATCAGCATTAAGCTCTTTTTGTAACACTTTTATTTCTTCTAGATTGTAACCAAGTTCCAACAATTTATATTCACTTGTTTTTTTATATTTAATGTTATTTATTAACATGACACCCAAAATGATAAAAGTAATAATACTGATTAAAAAAATCAAAAGCTTTTTTATATTTAATTTTTTAATTTTCATATATTCTCCTACTAAAATATATTATAAAACAAAAATAATATTTTTGAAATACTATTTTTGCTTATTTATTTTTTTTAAAATTTAATTTTTTTTACTTACTAGACTTAATTGTATGTTTTAAATATCTTTATTCGTGAATAACTCCACCCCATTCAACCGCAGTAAATCCAGTTCTTTTAAACGTTTCAAGTTTTTGTTCGACAATATCAACTTTTTTGTTTACCTTTTTAATGTGTATTGCAATTCTTAATAACGAATCAGGCTTTGGACTAATAATTAATTTATTATAAGCCTCTCTTTCTTTAGTAAGTTCAAAATAAACCAAACTTTTTCCATTTTTTTCTAATATTGGTAACCAATACATGATAAACTCATTTCTTTCCCTTGCATTAAGCCCGAGTGTTGTCAATTTACTTTCAAGAAAATTTATTGCATCATCCTTTGTTACATAAAATCCTTTAGTAAAGTCCACTTTAATTGAACCACGTTCTTCCCAATATAGGCCATAATAATAATTTCCGTTTTTGTCATATAAATCTCCGTTACTATTAGCTAAAACTTCCCAATTATTTATATATTTTGGATAAGTTGTTGTTAACAACTCTGGCTTTTTAAATGAAACATTAACATGCGTATCATTATTCTTAGGGTATAAATACAGTACAGGTTTTGCATATGCTCCTACACCATCAGTTTCAATTGTACCTGATTCTCCAGTTTTAGGAATATAATAAAATTCATATCCTTTATCTTCTTCAGTTTCATCATAACTATATTCATCATTAACAACTAAATATACTCCTTCTTTTCCGTTTTCTTCATACCATCCTGATAAGTCAGAGTATAGTTCATATCGTTCGGTCATTTTAATAAATGTTGCTAAAATGTTGTCATGGTCATCAGTTATTTTAAGATAATTATCTGTATCAACAACTCCCACGTATCCACCCTTTACCAATACATTAACACTTGTATATTTTTTGCTTTCTCTTATTAATTTTCCATTGGAATTATATACATCATATCCATTTCCATTTTCATTAATTATAACTATGTTACCATCATTATCGATATAGTAATAATCTATTAATCTATCTCCAAAGATGCGTTTCTTTTCACTATTGGTAAATAAATAATAACAGTTATAATCTTCATATACACATATTTCTTTGTAATAGAAATTAGAATCTTTTACTTTTTTCAAATCTATAGAGTTAAGTTTAATCGATTCTCCCTTATAATCATATACTTTTATTACTGAGTTATCGGTAACGTCATTATAAGTCATTGAAAATAAGTATTGGTGATTCTCATCTTCAAAAATAGAATCATGTTTAGCACCATTAAGAGAAAGAACATATTTATTAGCATCAAAAGAATAATATTTTATCTCATTGCTAAATATAGTAACGATTCCTTTTAATTTTGTATCCGCAATTAATTGTATTTCAAAATAAGCACCAAGATCCGAATTAATTCTATAAGACTTATTTGTTTTATAATCGTAAGCAACTAATCCTTGATCATCGAATAAAACATAATTTCCTGCACTAGATAAATATTTACAATAGTTGTTTGAGCAATCATAGGTAGTTAAAAGTTTAAACCCTTCAGCATCTAGAATTGATTCATAGACGTCAACATCATCTTCTGAATCATATTCTGAATAAATATAATACTTTGCACTTACAATCTTAAAGTTAGTACTGAAAGTACGAGACTCACGATTATTATCTAAATCAACAACTTTATAATATTGATCGTCATAATTCATAAATAATACATTTTCCAAACTTACAAATAAATTCTCACTTTTTGAATCATTATTTACAAGAAAAGAAAAAATAATTATTTGAGTATCAGAATTTGTTACTTTATTAGGAACAATTTTTATATCATTATCTTTTATTTCTACATTCCAATTTTCATTTGTAGATTTATATCCAGAATAAGTAAGAAAACTTCCATAATGAAAAACCGCATATAACTCTTTGATTTTATATGTGCCATAAAGTTCAACATTAAAATAGCACTCTATTTCGTTTCCTTTTTTTAAAGTTATAGCCTGATTTTGAGTGCCTTTAAAATAGCATTTCAATTCAATAGCATCATTTCCGTATAATTTAAACTCTGTGTTAGTCGGCAAACTTAAAAAACTATTAATTACTATTGGCTCATCTTTAAGCTCTGATTTTTTATTTATTTCTTCAATTAAAAAATAACTACCAATGCATACTATACATACTAAAAGTATTAAAAATATATACCAAAATCTCCTAAAAACGTTTTTCTTCTTTACAACTACTTTGTTTTCATTCATTTCACTTCTCCTATAATATAAAATATCACAATATAATACGCGAGTCAATCACAGATTTATAAAATAAATTTGTGAAAATGTAATGTTACAATTGATGCGATACCACTAATATATACAAAAACGATTTGATACCTTAAAATAGTAATTAGTCAA
>CAZGGW010000017.1:0-15938 GCA_964525365.1 uncultured Muribaculaceae bacterium
TTAATTATTTTATAATTGTTGTTAAAATTTTATTATCTAAATCATTAATATTATATAGTGTTTCTAGTTCATTAAATATTTCTTCTAAATTCTTTCTAGCACCTTTCCAACCCAAACCATCTGTAACCCAGATGAATGTTACACCATTTGCCTTTTTAGATTCTTCTGCTAACATTTTATAACTTCTAGCTGTTTCATTTAATTTAGAACCACCACTAGAATTTATTAATTTATACTTGAAAGCATTTGATGACAGACTACCAGTTAGAGATAGACTATTAATATTAAGTGAATTATTTCAGTATTCTACACAAAATATAGAATTTGATAAAAGTAATCATAGAATAATACTAACCAAAAAACAGCACTTCAGAATTGAAGCAATGCTTTTTATATTAAACTATTATAAAATAATACAAAAGCCTTAATAAATACTTTAATGTACTCTCTCGGCATATCATTCATACATATTCTTATTTTGAATTTTCCATCTTTATAATTTTCATAACAATCAAGAGAAATATAATCAAATCCAAAACTAACTGCATGAAATACAGGAATTTGTTTTCTTTGCATATCGCAAAAATTAATTATTTCTTTTTTTAATTTTTCTAAACTTAAATTATGATTTTCAAAATTAATTAAACAAAACTGTTTATGATTGGGAATTGAACAATCAATACCTTTTTCAGTCATTAGTTTAGAACAATATTCGTTATTTTTGCAAACATATAACAATCTCTTTTCGTTTAACAATTTAATTTCTTTATTTAACATAAATTGTGGAAATCTTTCTGGTGGCAAACATGCTCCCATAACCCCAATTAGGTGTCTACATTCATTCTCAATTTTATTGAATAATTCATTTTGTCTATTTTTATCAGAATATATAAATGACACAGATCCAATGTGCGAAAATTCTGCCCCCATTAAATCTAATTTTGTATGACTTCTAATTAAAATACACATCTTTTTTGATTCGAGAATAGTTTTAATTATCTTTTTATAATCTTTTCCTAAATAACAAGTAGTATCAATTACAACTCCTATGTAATTATCTAACGAAACCTTATCATTAAAATTGAAATCACTTGCAATTGAATCAATATATAACATTTTTTTATTACTTTTATTTTTCATAATCATTGATATATATTTAATTGTTTCAAAATAAGTCTCTTCATACATTAAATCAATATTTATGTTGTTTGAAGATATGATAGAAGATAGCAAAGAACAAATCGCACTCATTCCACAATTTGAAAAATAACTGTTAGTATAAATACTTTTATTTAACAGATAAAAATCATTAGCAAAATTATTTATTTCAATAAAACCATTAAATCTTTCATAAGTATATTTATATACAAATGGGGTTTTTATTTCGCATCTATCTTTATTCGTTAATTCATGATAATATTTTTCTGCATAGTATTTTTTTAATTCTTTTGTTATTTTTTCTTTTTCATTTAGAGCATCTAAAATTGTAGATGGGCTTACAAATTTGTAATTAGGTATGTATGCACCAATTAAACGAAGTTCTTCTGATTTTCTATCCAAATAATCGTGCATAACATTATTTCTCATTATTAAATATAAAAGTTGTTCTATTTGGTTTTGGAAATTTGGTTTTATAATTATCTTTTGTATATTCTTTTATTGTCCTTTCCCAAAATCTTTTAGCACCTTCACTTCTTGGAACAGGTTTTACTTCCCAAGTACCTTTATGCATATCAAAAACTTTATTTGCGACAACATTTCCGATTCCTTTTCCCTTGTAAGCATTTAACACAAACATTTCTGAAAAATCAAAATTATTGTTTTCTTTGGTTAAAACCATAAAATTATCATCTATTAATACAAATCCTGCTAAATTACCGTTAACTTTTATAAAATATGCAAAATGCTTTGAATCATTATTAAAATAATAATCAATTTCATTATATTCAAATAAACCATGCTCATTAACATCCATAGATAATGATGCAGTTATATCATGTAAATATAATTGAAATAAATTGCTTAATACACTTTTATCCTTATTTTCTATTTTTTCTACTTTAATATCCATAATTTACTCCTTATTTTTTTAATTCTTTTGCTCTATTTAATTCTTGTAATTCTTTGGGAACAAAGATTCCATTTTCTTGAATTAATTCATCATCTATAATAATCCTACCACCTCCATATTTAGTGGTCAACATATTTACCATATCCCAATGAATTGATGCTTTATTACCATTATCGCTTAAAGAATGACTATTCCCTAATGCTATATGAAACGATCCAAGTATTTTTTCATCAAACAAAATGTTTGATCTTGGTGTAAGAATATTAGGATTTGTGCCAATAGCAAACTCACCAATAAAACTATTCCCGGGGTCACTAAAAACTATTTCACGAAATAATTCATCGTTAGTATCTGAATGGCTTTCCACAATTCTCCCATTTTCAAATCTTAAAAAGACATTTGAAAAAGAATTGCCTTGATATCTTGTTGAAGCATTAAATCTTATAATTCCACTAGCTGATTCAAGTTCAGGTGCAATAAATACTTCACCATCTGGAATATTTATTTTGCCACTACAAATTTCTGATATAAAACTAGTTATTTCAAAAGTTAAATCAATGTTGGGTGATAGTATTTGTATATGACTACCTGAATCTAAAATTACTTTCAACGGTATCATTGCTTCATGCAACTTTTTATAATCAGTATTAACTGCTTGGAAAAAGTATTTTTCATATGCTTCAGTACTCATACCAAACTGCTGTGCAGAAGATACGGATGGATAATCTACAGTTAACCATCTTAATTTTGGTACAATGATTTCAAAATTTATTGGTCTAAAATAATACTTTTGATATAAAGCCCTCTTTTCTTGTGGAACATCAGACATATCAAAACAGTTATCTGAATCCATCATATTAATATACACATCAACTTGTTCTAATAATGCTGCTTCATGTTTTTTCATTATTTCAAACTGTTCTTTAGATCCATGAATTATCAATTGTCGTTTTATTTCATTTTCTTTTAATAATACCAAAGGTATTGCTCCTCTTTTTGATATAAGTTCAATTAAATAAATAATCATTTCACTACAATTTTTTGTAGAATCAATTAAGACTTTTTCACCCTCTTGTATATTTAACGAATAATCTACAATTGTTTTAGCCATTTTTTTCAATCTATTATCAATCATAGTTATCTCCTCTTTGATGGTCTATCTAAATGGTCGACACTGCTGTTCATTGCCATCAAAAATAAATCTTCATTTCTAGGATCAAAGCCAATTACTTGTTTTTCGACTATTTCTTGATTTCTTTTTATTTCATAACCATTTGGTCTTTTTATCAAACTTCCGTGTCCACCAGTTAGTCGAGTAACAACCATAGGTAGATCGAGCATTTCTGAAAGTGGAGCATTGCCTGGAATAATAACATTATCGTTTACATGAGTAATTTTTTCATAATCGACTCCCATTGCAGATAAAGATGACAATACTGCTCTAAATGTCTCTTTGGGAGAAGAAATCTCATATTGCATAATAGGTTCTAATAATTGCATTCCTGCTTCCTTTATACTTCTCATTAAGGCAAGTGGTACTATTACATTAAAATGCGATGGATCAGAACAAACTGAATCACTTTTGCCTCCAACTAAACTAATCTCAGCATCAGTAATTTCCCAACCATATAACCCTTGTTGAGTATACATTTTAACCAATCTCTCAATTTGTTTTTGGTATTTAGTAAACAAATAATCGGTAGAGAATTTTGATATATATTGTAATCCCGAACCCCTTGGAAGTGGTTTAATTTCTAATTCTACACCCGATACTCTATCAAATGTTGCCTCACCATGACCACAATTAATTGGGGTCTCTTTATGAATAATAATTGGGTCTGAAAATAATGCTTCTACTTGAAATCTTTCTTTTAACAAATTAGCAATTATTTCAGTTTGTAATTGTCCCATTAGGTCAATACTAATTTGCCCTGTATTTTTATTATAATTTAAATGTAAATCGGGATCTTCATCATTCAATACTTCTAGTCCTGTAACTAATTGTTGCAATTGAGATTTGTCAACAGTAGTTACATTTGTATGAAATAAAGGGTTTACAAATGATGTTGATTTAAAGTTTGGAACAGCCATTCCAATTATATCACCACATTTTGCATCGATTCCTGTTATTATTCCGATTTCACCAGTTTCTATGCTGTCTGTTCTTACTCTTTTTGTTCCATCTATTTTAATAACCGTTCTTACTCGTTGCTTAATACCAGTTGATAGTTCTAATTCTTGTCTATTTTGTAAAGTACCATTTAAAACTTTAACATACAATTCTCTTACTCCTGCATCTCTTTTAACTGTATAAATATACCCAGAAAATTCATCAGATTGTTTTTTTTGTGAACATGGCAAATATTTTGAAATACCATCAATTAATCTATACATACCATCATCTAATAATGCGCTCCCACCATATACAAAAAACAAATTAGCACTTTCAGTTAATCCCTTAATTTGAGTTCTTAACCATTCTCTAGATATTTTTTCATCATTAAGAAACCTTTCTAAAATTTCTTCATCAACTTCTGCTAAATTTTCTATAATTGTTTCTTCTTTAACATCTCGATATTCTAAACTACCATCATTCTTTTTAGAGATTTCAACAATAGGAACTATATTAGAACTTAGCTTACTTTGTAATTCATGAACAACTCTATCATAATCCGCTCCCATTCTATCCATTTTATTTATAAAAACAATTGTTGGTATTTTTCTCTCTCTTAATATTTTCCAAATAACTTGTGTTTGTGGCTCAACTCCCTCAACTCCTGATACTACTAAAACAGCACCATCTAAAACACTTATGGCTCTCTCAACTTCTGCTGAAAAGTCTACATGACCTGGTGTATCTATTAATTGAACTTCTCTGTCATCAAATGGTAAAGTTACCATTGATGCTCTTACAGAAATACCTCTTTCTTGCTCAACTTTTAAATTATCAGTAGTTGTATCTCCATGATCAACTCTTCCTCTACTTTTTTTAACATTAGTATGATAAAGTAATTGCTCAGTTATTGTTGTTTTTCCTGCGTTTGCATGAGCAAAAACACCTAATGTCATAACTTTTTTATCTTTCATCATCTTCCCCTTTAACTAGTTCACTCAATATATCTTCTAAATTAATATATTCTTGAGATTCAATTGTTTTTTTATTCTTATCAAGAATATCAAATAATTTTTTATTTTGGTCTTTTATTATCTCATAATTATAATTACCAATTTTATCTCTAAATAATTCTTTTGAAAATAAATAGTATTCTTTGTTCGGAATGTCAAACCACAATGCAAATGGTAATTTTTCTTTTATATAGTAATTTTCAAAATCATATTTACTAATAACATTAGGAATAAATTGAATATGATACTTTGTTTTTTCATAAAGCAAACTTAATTTTTCTAACACAAGTTTTGAATTACTATTCCTACTACTAATTTTATTTTGTTTTGCTCTTCCTATATTTGATGTTAAAACTAGTTTTATATTTCTTATATTTAAATAGTTTAATCCCAATTCGGCAAGTTCTTCCATTTGTTTGATGTTTAGATCGTTTATTGTCATTTGAATACTTGTCTTTTTATCAATTTCTCTTAAATATTTTAAGACTTCAATAATATTATCATATGATTTTTCGTTTTGTCGAACATAATTATGAGTTGCTTTGTTACCATCAATACTCAAATTTACATAATCAACTAAGTCAAATATTTCCTTATTAAATATCATTCCATTTGTAAAAATTGTAACTATCATTTTTAAGGATTTAGCATATACGATTAATTCCTTTAAATAAGGGAAAATCATACATTCTCCTCCAGTAATCATAATGTTTCTAAATCCATCATTATGCAATTTATGAATTATTTTTTTTGCATCTTCAAATATTTTTTTGCAATCTTCATTACATGATTTAGCATCCATGTAGCAATGTAGACACCTTAAATTACAATTATTAGTTATGATTATATTAACTCTATTTGTCATCCATCATCTCCATTTTAACGTATTCAATGATAGGCATAAACTCATAAGGATAATTTGCTAAATATTTTATAAATACATTTTTACAGTAATTAACAAACTTTTTATGATTATCATTATTTATATAAGCAAGTAAAATATTCTCGATATTATCATGCTTTATGTTACCTATATACAATTTTGAATCAATTAATCCATGTGGATAAACATTATAATTTTCTGTAATTGTTAATACCTTGGGTAATGTGCTAATTTTTTTATGACACTTCCACCCATTACACAAGTAAGCATTACATGGATGCTCTCTCATAAGGAAACTCGGCACTAGGTATCCATCCAAATTTATTTCCTTATCTTTAACTTTGTCGAAAAGTTCTATAAGATTATTGATACAAAAGGTAATTTCTTTAACATTAATGTTAGGATTAACAATTATGTTAGCTTCATCATTTATTAGGTTACTAATTAAATCAATGTTGCCAGAATCCAAAAACATAACTTGATATATATTATCACTTGTAATCACCTTAGTACTATTAGTATTAAAAATTATAATATTATTTGGAATTTCTATAATAGGAAGTTTATTTAATTTCATTTTTAAAATTATTATTGGTAATTTTTCCACAGAGAGAGAATTTATCAAATTAATAAACTTTTCTAGATTGCTTTCCTCAATAGTCATAGTTATTCTTTTAATATTTAATTCATTAATAGAGAAAATATTATTCTTTAAAAAATCACAATATTCTTGAAATGATGATAATTTAATTTCTAAACTAGCGTTTTCCATATCCAGATATTTAATCATTTGTATCACCAATTTCATTGATAATACAATAAACATCATCTTTGGCACAAATATCATTATTCATTTTTAATGCTCTAGCTCTACAACCACCTTTACAATTTCCACATTTTTTACACTTAGAACTACAATCAAGAAAAGAAAAATTATTTTTCATTTTTTCCCATATTTTTTCAGTAGAGTAATCATAAATGTTTCCCATTTTATATTTTTCTTCTATTAAACTAGGGCATACATATATATTTCCATCAGATTTAATATATATAAATCTATTTCCAATCCCACAATGAACAGAAATTGCATTTTTGTCTATTATTTTATAATAATTGTCATATATTCGTTTTATTATTTTTGCTGAATCTTTAATATTCTCATTCAATTCAGTTCCTCTTCCTTCGGGAACTATGACATCTAAAACACTTTTAACATTTAATTCAGAAATAAACATTACTAATGTATCTATATCATCTTTATTGTGATTACCAATCATTGTATTCACTGAAACAGGCATGTTTTTCTTTTTTAGTATTTTTATAGCATTTATTGTTTTATCAAAGCATCCATTTTGACCTCTAAAAATATCATGAGCATTTGCATAACAAGAGTCTAAACTTGTAACAATTTCTTTTACCCCATATTTGATTAACATATTAAGGCTTTTTTCAGTTAACAAAGTTAAATTAGTAAATATTCTTACTAACATTCCCTCCTTATAAGCAAATTCTAGCAATTCATTTATGTGTGGATAAAGCATTGGTTCTCCACCTGTTAAATCTAATTGATAAGCACCTGACTCACTTGCATCATGAATTACTTGCTTTAATTGTTCAACATCAAGACTTTTATCATTATTAAATCCAAAACCACCATAACAATGTTTGCATCTTAAATTACATTTATTAGTCAACTCCACAAACAAACGAACATTATTGAATTTTTTAAATTTTTTAACATTATTTACATAATCTTGCTTATCAAATGTTAAAATATTTAATTTAAAAAGTTGTTGAATAAAATCTTCTTCAAACATATTATTCAAACTATCAAGATCATAATTTTTACTTTTAATATCTTCTATACAATTAAAGGTTTCCTCATTAATTTCATATTCGTTTCTATATTTTCTATCATATATAAACAGTTTTCTTTCAAAATGATTATTAATAGCAACCATTGAATCATTAAGATATACTTTCATTTTGCCTCCCTCTTTATAGTGAAAGAGCATTGGCTAACTTGCCAATGCTCTTTACTAAAGATTTAGTTGCAATGACATGTGCCAACCGCCATGCAAGTTTGTGAATTATTTGTCTTCACTACTGTTATAGTTGGTTTTACACTATTTTTTTTCATTTGCCATCCTCCTCTTATATGTAAAACTTTTTTTCAAAAGTTTCCATCAAGACAATCAACTATGCTAAAAATTATTATGATATTACATTTTATAGGGATTTTTTTCTAACACGACTGTCAATTATTATAAACTTTTTTTCTTGAAAGTCAATAGTTTTATGCAAAAAGCCATTGACTACATCTTACGTTTCGAGATACTATTTATTATTAATATCAACTTTAATTTCCTCTATAATATGTCCAATATTTCCTTCTCCAGCATATTTATTCATATCAAAGAAATTATCATTAATTGAAACCCATTCTAGTTTATTAACTTCTTCAATTAAATCCACTTTTTTATTTAAAATGCCATAATAAACTTCTAGTTCTTTATCCCATTTTACATATGTTAAATTCATAAAATGGGATAATAATATATCACTTTCTTTTATATTAGTTTCTTCAAATAATTCTCTATACGCTTCTTTTAAGCCGTCTTCTTCTTCAATTTTACCACCAACTAAATTATACACTCCCATATATGGTTCTTTAGTTCTTTTACACATAAGAGTATTCTTCATATCTTTATCAAATATCACTATAACATTCATTTTTTTCATTATAATTACCTCCAATACATTGTATATTAATTATACCACAAGAAAAGACATTCTTCATCAAAATGCCTTCTATTTCGTACTTATTTATCTCTATTTTATTTAGTCTAACATAAAAGGTCACTCTTGTGGCACTTCATGACATATCGTTCTATGAATACATCTTTCTCTCATTGGTTCATAAACTTGTGGCATTACTTTACCACACAAATTCATATTAGGACTCCCATTCATTTCATACTCAACATTTTGATTAGATGTAATATTCACTTCTTTAGCACCTTCAACATTGTATCCTTGATACATTGCATAATCATTAGGCATTATTAGTCACTCCTTTTCAATTATATTGTATGAAAGTAACTAATAAGGGTATAGGTTTTTTTAATATTAAAATGGCATTTGCATATTACCATTTTTAAATTTTTTCATCATTTCTTTCATTTGTTCAAATTGATTAAGTAATTGATTTACTTCTTGAACTGTTGTTCCACTTCCTTTAGATATTCTGATCTTCCTAGAAGCTTTTAATACTTCGGGATGCATTCTTTCTTCTTCAGTCATAGAAAGTATTATTGCTTCAATTTTGCTTAATTTTTTAGGATCTATATTTACATTATTAAGTCCCATTTTAGAAGCACCAGGGATTAACTTAATTAAATTTTCTAGAGGTCCCATTCTTTTTATTTGTTTTAAACTAGATAAAAAGTCTTCCAAATCAAACTTTCCTTTTTGAAAGTTTTTAGCTGTCTTTTCAGCTTCTTCTTTGTCAATCGTTTCTTCCGTTTTTTCAATTATTGAAAGCAAATCACCCATACCAAGAATTCTAGAAGCAACTCTTTCTGGATCAAATTCACTTAATCCATCAAGTTTTTCAGAATCTCCTATCAACTTTATTGGTAAATGCGTTAAATGTCTTAATGAAAGAGCAACTCCTCCTTTAGTATCTCCATCCATTTTAGTTAAAATACAACCAGTAAGTTTAAGTTTATCATTAAATCCATTTATAACATTAATTGCATCTTGACCCATCATAGCGTCTATTACTAGTAACACTTCATCTGGATTAAATTTATTTTGAATATTAACTAGTTCATCCATTAATTCTTCATCTATTTGAAGTCTTCCTGCGGTATCTATTATAATATAATTATTATTATTTTCTCTAGCATAATTCAAAGCATTATCTACAATAGTTTCTACATTATTTTTTCCTTCCTCATAAACTGGAATACTCAAAGAAGCACCAATTTCTTTTAATTGATTAATAGCTGCAGGTCTATAAATATCACATGCTACAAAAAGAGGATTTTTTTTATATTTTTTCCTTACTAAGTTTCCAAGTTTACCAGCAGTTGTGGTTTTACCACTTCCTTGAAGACCAACTAACATTACTTTAGTCACTCCACTATTTACTATTAAAGGTTCTTTTTCTTTACCTAAAAGATCTACAAGCTCATCTTTTACTATTTTTACAAATAATTCACCAGGTTTTATACTTTTTCTTACTTCCTCACCAAGTGCTTTTTCTTTAACATTATCTATAAATTCTTTTACTACACTTATATTTACATCAGCTTCTAACAAAGCCAAACGTATTTCACGAACCATATCTCCAATATTAGATTCGTTTATTACTCCATATCCTTTTATTTTACTTATTGCATTTTGTAATCTATCTCCTAAAGTTTCAAACATATTTTATCTCCCTCTATTAAAATTATTATATCAAGAAAAAAGTTCTATTTCTAGAACTCAATTTATATTTATATTAATATTTATTTTAATTGACGATTCTTTTTGGATTTTGATGTAAATATTATAACTCCTGCGATTAGAACAACAACAGCAATTCCACTGATATAAGCAATCCAATTAGTCTTATTTTCTTTAACATCAAGATTTAACTCACCAGACATCAACTGAATATTCATTTCAATGTTACTATTATTATCTTCATATCCGACAACCGAATTTTCTATATTAGTTTTAGTCTCGTAGGCAACAGTAACCGTTTTCATTCCTACAATATTTTCATCTGGATCTTTTACAATTATAGTATGATCCCCTTCTGAAACTCCATCAAATTCATAGTAACCATTTTCATCACTCATAGTTTTTATAGGATCACTATGCATTTCAATAATATAATTTACTAAAACTGTTCCATCTTTGGAAACCAATTTACCTTTGATAGTAGTTTTTTTAGTTGATAACCATTTAGCGTAAAGTTTTATATTTTTAAAATCCACAGCACAACCATCATCATCATATATTCTACTTGCATTATTATATACATCTACTATACCAGTTCCTGAAACAGGATTTCTAAGTTTTTCATCATAATACCAGCCATTAAAAGTATACTTATCTTTTATTGCCAATGGAAGTCCGCTATTTTCATTAACAAAAAGAAGCTTCCCACCATTTAACTGATAATCTATAGCTAATTTGGCTTCATCTAATTCTTTACAAATTACACCAGTTTTTATCCATTTTGCATATAATGAAATATCGCTTATCTTTTCCAAGCATCCGTTTTTAGTGTATCTTTTTTCACTTATTTTTTTTACATCTTCAGTATTTTTTAAACTCACTTCTTTTGTATAATCAATATCATAATACCAACCAGCAAATGTATATCCGGTCCTTTGAGGTACTAACAAATTCTCGTAATTATTGCAGTTATAACAAACTGGTTTTTCAATTATTTCTTCGTTAGAAAGAACATAACTTATTTTAAATGTTTTATCTGAAGTTAAAGTACTTACACAGCTATCAGATTCATTTACCCATTTTGCATAAAGTCTAATACTATTATAACCACTTACGCATCCATTTTTATCATACGTTTTTGTGACTTTAGTATTTAAACTACTAATAGTTGAAGAAACAACCTCATTAGCAAAATTACTATCGTAATACCAACCGTCAAATACATAGCCTTCTCTTACTGGATATGGTATAAGTTGAGCCGTATCTGCCGAACAGTCAACACATGGATATAAGTTATTTATTGTGTTTCCTCCAGTAGTAAAGAATATTAGTGAGTAAAAATTGTTGATTTTAGGACATTTATTTATAGTAATCGGATCTTCATTTTTTAACCATTTAGCATAAATCGTTACATCTTTATAACCAGTAATGCAATTGTTACTATCGTATATTGCACTAGCAAGTTTTACTATTTCTTTTGTATTATTACTTTCGATCTTTTTAGTTAATTTTTCATCTGAATACCATCCATCAAATGTATATCCACTTTTTTTCGGTATTGCAAGACTCAAATAACTTTCCGCTACACAATTAACACAAACATAAGTATTACTTATTGTATTGCCTCCATTAGTTTTATATGTTAACTTAATATTATTGTTTGTAGATATTGAGCATCCGCTAGAAGAAGTAACCTTTTCCCATACAGCATAAACAGTAAGTGGCGCATATATACATTTTTCACCAGTATATGAGTCCGAATAAACCATATGATTACTGCTTTCATAAATATTATACCAATTTGGATTTTTATAAATAAGATTTTCTATTTTTGAAGAATAAATACCATTGTTTGAATAATCTACTAATAATGACCATCCTTTGAAAACATACCCACTTCTAACAGGAGTTGGTAATGAAAAATCAATATTTTGTGATTTATAATTGAAATCAATAGAATCAATAGCATTTCCTCCATTAGTTTTAAAAATTATTGGATACGTCCCATTATCATAAAGACATGATGAAGACTCTGTCGTCCATTTTGCATAAAGATTACGATTTTTATAACCGATTTTACAACCTTTAGAATCATATTTATCTAATTTTGTTATATTTTTCAAATCATCAGTTGTTTTTATGGTTAAACCTTTATTATAATACCATCCATCAAATGTATATCCACTTCGATAAACTGATGGATACTTTACATTACATAAATTACAAAAATTGATACTATAATTACCCAAGTTAGTAGCATCGATTGTGTTGTAGGCAGTATTATTATCTATCTTACCTCCATTTGTGTAAAAATTCACTTTAAATTCATCCGAAACACTAACATTACAAGTCGTATCAGTCCAAACCGCATATAATTCTACATAATTAGCATAATCGCATTCAATTCCAACACTTTGAGCGCAAGAAATACCTGATATCGTTGAGGCACTATTGATGCCTTTTATTGAATCTTCTATTATTTCACTTCCATCTTTAAGTGCGGACCACCCCTTAAAACGATAACCACTTTTAGTAGGTCTAGGTAATTCAATAAAATTATTATCATTATATCTTGAGGAAGAAATTTCACTTCCTCCCATTGAATTAAAAGATACAATTACATCAAGATAAGTTAATGTATTTGTGGAATTAATATCCACTGATAACTCACCATTATTTGTAAGTCCAAAAGAAACATTAGACATAAAAATAAAAATTGATACTATAACAAGAATTGATATTCCAGTAAACAGAATCTTTTTTTTCTTCATAAAATTTTCACTCTCCTATTTACGTAAATGATACCATATATTTATATAAAAATCAATATATTTCAAAAAAAAGTTATTACTAAAATTTAATTTAGTAATAACTTAATTCTTTTATTCAGTCAAAAACTTTTCTTCTAATACTTCGCTAGCATCATCACTTAAAAATTCTTTTTTAAGTTGAATTTCTATATCTGAGTATTCTTTTGCTCCAGTTCCAGCAGGAATTAATTTACCAATAATTACATTTTCTTTAAGTCCACGTAACATATCAGTTTTTCCTTTTACTGCTGCATCTGTTAAGATTCTTGTTGTTTCTTGGAAAGAAGCCGCAGATAAGAATGAATCGGTTTCCAACGATGCTTTTGTAATACCTAACAACACTGGCGTTCCAGTAGCTGGTACTTTTCCTTCAAGAATTATTGGCTTATTAATCTCAGCAAATTTACGAAGTGAAACAGATAATCCCGCAAGTAAATTTGTATCTCCTGGATCAATAATTTTAATCTTTGAAATCATCCTATTTACTACAACCTCAACGTGCTTATCAGAAATATCAACACCCTGTGATTTGTAAACTTTTTGTACTTCTTTTAATATTCTTGAACAGTTACTGGGTCAGTTACAGCAAGCAATTCTTTAGGAGCTATTGTTCCTTCTGTCAAAGGTTGCCCTGCGATTACTTGTTCTTTCAATTCAACACGTAATTTTGTATTGTATAAAGTAACATGTTCTCTAACTTCTTGATCATTTGTAATATATATTTTATATTTACCTTTATCTTCAGTAATTTTAGTGACTTTACCATCAATTTCGGCAATTGTTGCTTTTGCTTTTGGAGTTCTTGCTTCAAATAATTCTTCAACACGTGGAAGACCTTGAGTAATATCTCCTGCTCCGGCAACACCACCAGTATGGAATGTTCTCATTGTAAGCTGTGTCCCTGGTTCACCAATTGATTGAGCAGCCATTATACCAACAGCTTCTCCAATTTCAACTATGTTACCAGTGGCTAAATTACGTCCATAGCATTTTTTACATACTCCGCCTTCTGTTTTGCAAGTTAGAGTACTTCTAATTTCCATTTTAGTAACTCCGGAAGCAACTATCTTTTCAGCAATTTTTTCAGTAATATATTCGCCCTTATCAATTAGTACTTCCTTACTTTCAGGATGTAACACTTTTTGATTAGAATATCTTCCTACTATTCTATCTTCAAAACTTTCAAGAACAGCACCACTCTTTTCATCAACAAATGCTGATACTTCAACACCATTAATAGTATGACAATCATCTTCTTTTACAATAATATCTTGAACTACATCAACAAGTCTTCTAGTCAAATATCCAGCATCAGCTGTTCTTAAAGCAGTATCAGCTGTTCCTTTTCTAGAACCATGCGTTGATAAGAAGAATTCTTGTACATCTAGTCCTTCACGGAATGACGCAAATATTGGAATTTCAACTTCATCACCATTTGGTTTACTCATAATACCACGCATACCACTAAGTTGTCCCAATTGACTTCTTTTACCACGGGCACCAGAAGAAAATATCATCGCAAGTGGATTTGTAGTATCATCTTCAAGTAATTCTATTAACTTATTTTGAACATCTTTTGTTGATTCCATCCATAATCTTACAACTTTTCCATGTCTTTCTTCATCAGTTATAAGACCACGCTTATATTGTTTGTTAATTTGTTCAACTGTCTTTTTCGTTTTATCTATTATAACTTGCTTTTCAGTACTTCTTGGAATATCACTAAGTGAAAAAGTAATTCCAGAAATAGTAGAATATTTAAATCCTAAGTTCTTAAGTTTATCTAGCATAATTGATGTTTCCGTTGTTTTATATCTTTTAAATATTTGAGCAATTATTTTGCCTAAATCTTTATTTATAAATGCATTAACAATCGGCATCTTAGCTACTTCTTCAGGTATATTTTTACCCTTTTCTATAAAGAATTTGTCAGGAGTAAATTCTTCTAAATTTTCTTTACTTATTTCATTTATGTATGGATAACTATCAGGAAGTATTTCATTAAAAATTAATTTTCCTGCAGTTGTAATCAAATACTTTTCTTTTTGTTCATCAGTAAATATTTTGTGATTAAAACTTTTAGTTATTATTGCTATTCTAGTATGAAGAGTTATTTCTTTTCTCTCATAAGCCATTAAAGCCTCGTTAGGATCTTTATATACTTTTCCTTCATGAGGAAGACCAGCTTCTTCAAACGTCAAATAATAGTTACCAAGTACCATGTCTAATGATGGAGCCACTATAGGACTTCCATCTTTAGGATTTAGAATATTATTTGCTCCAAGCATAAGTATTCTTGCTTCAGCTTGTGCTTCTTCAGAAAGCGGAACGTGAACAGCCATCTGATCACCATCAAAGTCTGCATTAAATCCCGCACATACAAGTGGGTGTAGTCTTAAAGCCTTTCCACCAACAAGTTTAGGTTCAAATGCTTGAATTGATAATCTATGTAATGTAGGGGCACGATTTAACATAATTGGATGTTCTTTTATTACATCTTCAACTATATCCCATACTCTTTCATCTTGAGTATCTATAAGTTTCTTAGCACCTTTTATATTATGAGCTAATTCTCTTTTTACTAATTCTGATA
>CAZGGW010000018.1:0-15892 GCA_964525365.1 uncultured Muribaculaceae bacterium
ATGGTTCAGTAATAGGAAGCGTATTTAAAATAATGTTTTTAGTATATTTATTTAACTCAACTATTGCGCCTGGAAAAATACTAATAGTTGCTTTACTGGCTACATTATTAGTAGTCGCAGTTCCAATTGGCGGTGGCACAATATCTGAAACATTGATAATTACTTCTCTAGGGTTTCCAATCGGAGCATTACCAATACTTACAATAATAGCTACTATAATAGATGCACCGGCCACAGTACTAAATGTTGTTGGAGATTCAGCTAGTAGTATGTTGATTTCTAGAATAGTCGATGGTAAAAACTGGATAAAAAAATAAAAAAATAAAAAAATAAAAAATAGAACTTTCAAAAATAAATTCTATTTTTTTGTTTTCTAAAAAGAATCAATATTTATTTTAACATTATTCTTTCCTTCATTATATGCCTTAGCAATAATTAATGATTTAATAGCATTAGCATTTTTACCATTCTTTCCTATCACTCTACCCATATCAGATTCACTTACAAGTATTTCGATAATAATTCCTTCTTCTACTTGAAATTCTTTTACTTTTATTAGGTCTGGTTCTTTTGAAAGATTAGTAACTAAAAATTCTGCGAACTCTACTAAACTCATTATTTTTTGCTCTTTTCTTCTTGAAATTTTTTCATAATACCAGCTTTACTAAAAATACTTCTTACTGTATCTGTGGGTTGTGCTCCAAGTTTTAACCACTTTATTGCTTTTTCTTCATCAATATTTGATTTATTATCATCCAAAGTACTATAAGAACCAATTAATTCTATGAAATTCCCACTAAGTTTTTCTCTAGAATTAGCTGCTACTACACGATAAAAAGGTCTTTTTTTAGATCCCATTCTTTTTAATCTCAATTTAACTGCCATATATTCTCCTTCTTTCTGTTAATTATATTAACATTTTAAAAGAACTGTGTCAACCTTTTTGTGTTAACTCTTTAAATAGTCCTCATTGACTTCTTCATCAATTTTTTTCAAATCATTTTCGCTTATAGAGTCTTCTATTATATCATAATCATCGTAATTATCTTCAACCGCCACTTTAACTAAAGTGTCTCCAATTATTTCGATTCCTAATTCTTTTTCTATTATATAATCAATTTTTTGTCCCACCGCATTGGCCTCAATACAATTAGGATTTTTTAACGCTCTAATTATTATTTGTGAAGAATCAGTAAGAACAGATTCCTCTTTTAATTTTATATTAACTATTTCTTCATAGTTGACATGTTTAATTGCCACTTCTGTTTTAGTGTTATTTTCACACGAATACCATATATTAACATCAAAAGACCCTTTTATTTTAACACTTCCATTTTTATTAAATCCTTTTAAATCATGGTTGATTACCCAACAACCAAGTACAGTATCTATATTGTTTGGAGTAGTAAGTTCATATTTATTAGTAAAAGTTTTTTTACCTTTTCCAATGACAGCTTTTGTAACTATCTCTTTATAACGCATCATAACCCCCTACTTTAATTTATGATTTAATAGGCAAAAAGTGTGCTTTTTTTAACATCTACCAAAAATAATATTATAATACTTCAAATTATAATTTAAAGACATACATAAGTTATTAAAAGCCAAAATTCGTTTTTTAAATAATTACGCCATCCATAGAAAAGCTTTTAGTATCAGTAATTTTGACAGATACAATTTGTCCAATATTTTTAATATCTCCATCAATATTAACAAGTTTCATATCCTCAGTATATCCAGTCAACTTAGATTTATCTTTGTCACTAGAGCCCACAACTAAACACCTTACTATCTTGTTTTTGTTTTTCTTATTAGATAAATTACTATATTTGTTAACCACTAAATTAAGTGCTTTTAGTCTACTATGTTTTTCTTCATCGCTTAAAGTATCTAGCATTTTAGAAGCAGGTGTATTCTCCCTTGGAGAATAGATGAACGTAAACGCTCCGTCAAATTTACATTTTTCTACTATCTCTAGTGTTTCATTAAAATCTTCTTCTGTTTCCCCCGGAAAACCAACTATTATATCTGTTGTAACCGAACAATTTTTAATTTTACTTTTAATTTTATTATATAGTGTTAAATATTCCTCTTTTGTATATCTCCTACCCATCAATTTCAATATTCGATTTGATCCACTTTGTATTGGAAGATGAATATACGGCATTATATTATTTTTCTCAGCAATCACTTCTATCATCTCGTCTGTAAAGTCCCAAGGATGAGATGTAACAAAACGGATTCTTTCAACACCTATATTACTAACATCCTCCAATAGTGAAGCTAAATTATAATTTTCATATAAATCTTTTCCATAAGCATTAACATTTTGCCCCAAAAGTGTTACTTCTTTATATCCGTGGCTTTTTAAAAATTCTATTTCTCTTAAAATTTCTTCTTTCTTTCTACTTCTTTGCTTTCCCCTAGTATATGGAACGATGCAATAAGTACAAAATTTATCGCATCCAAGTTGTATATCTACCCAAGCAGTGTATTCAGAATCTCGTTTATGAGGAAATTCCTCGCAAACATTTCCTTCGATACTAAACACGTTGATTGCCTTGTTTTCATCTGTATAAACGGATTTTATACTTGGTATTAAATCATCAATATTATGTGTTCCTATAATAAAATCTACATATGGGCGCTTTTTCAATATTTCTTCAATAACTCCAGACTCTTGAGCCATACACCCACATATCCCCAATACTATTTTCTTTTGTTCTTTTAAATGTTTTATTTTTCCTAAAAATCCAAAAACTTTATCATGCGCATTTTCCCTAATAGCGCACGTATTTAATATAACAATATCACATTCATCTAATTTATCGGTTTCAATTGCATTATTCTCAATCAATATCCCTTTTATCTTTTCGGAATCATGGATATTCATTTGACATCCATAAGTTTTTAAATAAAACTTTTTACCTTTTAAATCGTATTTATTACTACCACTATAATTATAATATTTGGTTTTTTTATTCGTTCTTTTTTTCGCTTCTAACATATTTGGTAAATTCATAATCTCACTTCCTAAGTACTTATTATACCAAAATCTAAATATAAAAAAAAGAGGATAGTATCTCTACCATCCTACAAAAGCACCAAATATAATCGCAAGTAAGATAAATAATATTAATATAATAAAGAAACTACTTCCATATCCTGCGTTACATGGTGAAGAACTATTACAAGTCATAACTTACCTCCTCCTTAAATGAATGCACCTAGTATGATTACTAATAAAATAAATAATACTAAAGCAAAAGCTGCACCTGAAATACCATTTTTACCACAACCTGTATTCATAAAACATTCCTCCTTTTTTATCTTTACACTTGTATTATAAGCAGTTTTTAAAATTGTGTGAGTGCTTATATTGTATTTTTGATTTTTTTTTGTTATGATAATGTCTAGGAGGAAAATATGAAAAAAATTATAAATGTTATTACTGTAGGTTTAATGTGTTTTTTACTTGTAGGATGTGGTGCAGTTAAACTTACAAATGGAGAAAACGCAGTTGTTTCATTCAAAGATGACGAAGGAATAAGTACTAATGAACTTTACGAAATATTAAAAGATAAATATGGAGCAGATGAATTAATTACTTTAATAGATACATATCTGTTAGAAAAAGAATATGATACAACAACTGAAGAAACAAAGTATATTGATGAGGTAATTGAAACAATAGAAAGTGAAGCTGAAAAAGCGAAATATGATTTTGAGACTTATATTAGTTATTATTATGGTATTTCTACAAAAGACGCTTTCAAGGATTACATTAAACTTAATTATAGAAGGATGCTTTGGGCTCAAGATTACTTGGAATCAGAAGTTACTGATAAACAAATTAATGAGTATTATGAAAGTAAGACTATTGGAGATATAGATGCAAAACATATTTTAATAAGTGCTGATATAACTGATGATATGACAGATGAGAAGAAAAAAGAAGCAGAAACAAAAGCTTATGAATTAGCAAAAAGTATTATTAAAAAGCTAGATAATGGAGAAGATTTTGAAGCATTAGCAAAAGAATATTCTGATGATAGTTCCTCTGCTGAAAAAGGAGGAAATTTAGGAAAATTTAACAGAGGTGATATGACAAAAGAATTTGAAAATGCCGCTATTGAGTTAAAAGTTGGTACTTACTCATCAACCCCAGTTAAAACAACTTATGGTTATCACATTATTTATAAAATTAGTCAAGAAGATAAGCCAGAATTAGATAGTGTTAAAGATGAAATCATAACCACTATTGCAAAAGAAACATTAGAATCTGACTCAACATTATATGCTTCTAGTTTAATAGAACTTAGAAATAAATATGAAATGAATATTAAAGATTCTGAACTTCAGACTTCATATACTAAAGTTATATATGGAAATCAAAGCAAAAAGAATTAAGAATTACTCTTAATTTAGACTATGACAAATACGTAGATAAACTTACTTATTTGTCTTTTTTTGTCATTAATCATTTATACGAATATAAAATATGGTGTTAGACCACATCTCTTGCAATGTATTTAACGAAACAAAAGTTTTTTCTTTTTATATTGAATTATTATAAAGAAATGTATTGTTAGGCAATCATTTTCTTAATACTGCCCTATTTTTATACTTTTTTTCTACAAAAGATAATGAGCAATCTTGTATAAAATGTAATTATAGTTTATAATAAATCTACTATGAAAAAATTATTTATTAAAAGAGAAAAAATCAAGTGTAAAGAAATAACAATATTATCCCTGTTGCTATCTTTTTTTGCTGTAATTGGAATAAGTTTTACAATTGAAAGTGATTGTAGTTTGATTTTTGGAAGTCTTAAGAATTTTGTTTTTACAATATTTCTATTTTTATTGCTATTTTTTTTATTTAAAATAATAATAAATTTATTATTTAGAGTTTTAAATAATTTAAAGCTTAAAAAAAATACAAATACAAAGGATAATAAATTAAGTTCTATTTTTAATAAGCATCCTTTCATTTATAGTTTTTTAATTATAATAATTTGTTGGTTACCATATATTATAGCCTTTTGCCCAGCAATTTTATCACCTGATCCTTCTAATCAAATAAGGCAATTTTACAAAATCAAAACCGAATATAACGATTATGCTATTAGTTTAAACGATAATGTTTATATTACTAATCATCATCCTATAGCTCATACTATTTTATTAGGAGTATGTACAAAATTAGGAGATGTATTATTTAATAGTCAAAACACAGGATTATTTATATATTCAGTAATTCAAATAATTATTTTTGCTAGTGTGCTCTCCTATACTATTGTTTATTTAAAAGAATTAAAAATACCTGAGTTTATTCATAAAGTTGCTTTATTAATATATGCTTTTGTTCCAGCATTTGCTTTCTATTCGATGACTGCTGTCAAAGATACTATCTTTTCTTCCTTTATAATACTTTATATAATTCATTTTTATAATTTTTTTAGAAGTAAAGAAAAAATTAATAAAAAAGAAATGATTCTAACGATTTTGACAATCTTTTTTGTAATTTTATTTAGGAATAATGGAATTTATGTAGTTATTCTATCTTTTCCCTTTCTTTTATTGCTTAGAAAAAATTCCAAACAAATTTTATTAGTTATTCTTATTAGTTGTTGCTTTTATTTTAGCTATGATAAGGTCCTTTTACCCGCTTTAAATATTACTCCCGGAAGTATAAGGGAAGTTTTATCTATTCCTTTTCAGCAAACAGCAAGATATGTAAAATATCATAGTGATGAATTGACACTTCAAGATATCAAAAATATTGATAAGATCTTAGAATATGATACTATAGCTTCTAGATACACGCCCGAATTAGCCGATCCAGTTAAAAATAAATTTAATAAATATACGAGTAAAGAAGATTTTAAAAATTATTTTAAAACTTGGTCAAAAGGATTAGTAAAACATCCCGGTACTTATATAGAAGCTACCATCAACAATACTTATGGCTATTTTTACCCAGGAAAGATAAATTGGTATATTTATTATAAATTTGACGATCGACTAGTTGTAAGCGGATTCGACTATCGCTATAATTCTTTTGGACAATTACGATATTTTTTAGCTCTATTCGGTTTGATATTTCCTTTTATTCCAGCTCTGGGATTTATTGTTAATATTGGTTTTAATGTTTGGATAATTCTATTTATGCTTTTTTATTTATTGTATCGAAAAAGAAAAGAGTGGATAATCTTAACTCCTAGTCTTATTTCAATTTTAATATGTTTTGCTAGCCCCGCTAATTGTTATTTTAGGTATGCAATGCCCTATGTATTTTCAATGCCATTATTGATTGGAATTTTTATACATGTTATAATTAATGAAAGGAGTTTATAAAATGAAAAAAAGAATTGCAATTTTAATACCCTGTTATAACGAAGCAAAGACAATAGCTAAAGTGGTCACTGATTATAAAAAGGTATTACCGGAAGCTGATATTTATGTCTACGATAACAATTCAAAAGATGATACTGATAAAATAGCTAAAAAAGCTGGGGCTATTGTTTGTTACGAATATAAGCAAGGAAAAGGAAATGTCATTAGAACCATGTTTAGAGATATTGATGCCGAGTGTTATTTAATGATAGATGGTGATGATACTTACCCTAAAGAGAATGCCCGTGAAATGTGTGACTTAATTTTAGATGGCAAGGCTGATATGGTAATTGGTGATAGACTATCTTCTACTTATTTTACTGAAAATAAAAGACCATTTCATAATTTTGGTAATAAAATAGTTAGATTTTTAATAAACAAATTATTTAGAAACAATATCAAGGACATAATGACTGGCTATAGGGCTTTTAGTTATCAATTTGTAAAAGGCTTCCCGGTTTTATCAAAAGGTTTTGAAATAGAAACTGAAATGACTATTCATGCCGTTGATAAAAATTTTAAATTAGTTGAAATTCCAATCACTTATCGTGATCGGCCAGAAGGAAGTGTATCAAAGTTAAACACTTATAGTGATGGTTTAAAAGTTTTAAAAACTATTGCCACATTATTTAAAGAATACCGTCCCGCTTTATTTTTTGGTTTGTTTTCAATACTATTTTTAATTTTATCTTTAATTTTTGGAATTCCGGTATTAATAGAATATTTTAAAACAGGATTAGTTCCTAGATTCCCCACTTTAATAGTAAGCTGTATTTTCTTGATATTATGTTTCTTAATGTGGGTAACTGGTCTCATATTACAAGTAATAGTAAAAAAAGATAAGCAAAATTATGAATTATTATTAAATTTATTGGTTAAAAAAGATGAGTAAGTTAAAAAACAATAGTTTTATTAAAAAAATATTGAAATTTGGAGTGGTGGGAGGAATAGCCTTTGTAGTTGATTATTCTTTACTTTATATTTTTACTGAATACTGTGGATTTCCTAGCTTAATATCAGCAGCGATATCATTTATTATTTCTTTACTAATTAATTATATTTTAAGTATTAAATGGGTCTTTGATGTTAAGAAAAAACAGACTTCTAAGGAAATTATTTTATTTATTATTTTAAGCATAGTAGGTTTAGGAATTAATGAATTGGTTATTTTTTGGGGTAATGAGCTTGATATCCACTACATGATTTCAAAGCTGGTGGCAACTATAATCGTAATGATTTATAATTTTATTACTAGACTTAAACTAATAGAAAAATAATAAAATGAATAAACTTAGTTAACAAAGACTTGTTAAAACTTTTTCTAAGAATTAAGATTCACTCTTAATTTTTTTATACTCTTTAATAACCAGTAATATATCATTAAGGGCTGCATTGTTTTCTAATGTAGTCTTTTTATTATCCCTTATTACTTTTTCTAAATCTTCTAGTTTTATATATCTACATTCATAATTTTCTTTTTTTTCTTCTTTATCAAAATCAGACATAGACAAATCATATTTTTTATTATAGTCTATCGAATAATAATAGAATTTTACAATTGTATTTACCCCAGTATCCAAATAATTTTTACAATAGTGAACAATATTCATAAAAGGAGTTTTATCGGCGACTTCAACGTTCAAACCGGTTTCTTCCTTAATTTCTCTTTTCAAGCATTCCTCAATTGTTTCACCTTTTTCTAAATGTCCTCCAGGAAACTCATAGTGTTTAAGTCCATTAGAATAACACATTAAAATTTCATCTTTATTGTTTTTAATGATTGCTCTTGCTCTAATTATTGTTCTTTTCATTTCATTTTCTGTCAAAGCATCTATATTATATATTATTTTTTTCATCTATTTCCTCATAACACCTAATAATATTCTCATAAGAATATCCCTTTATTAGCAAAGACTTAATAACTCTATTTTTCAACTCACTATTTCTATATTTTTTTTTGTATTTTTCTATATTTTTTTTGATTTCTTTATTTAAATTTAAATCATCATTTAAATCAACATACTTTAATACTTCGTTCACTAATTCTTTAGGATATCCTTTATAATATAATTCATTTTGCATTTTTAATACAAAGTTGTAAGATGAACCAGTATTATTTTTTTTATTAATAGTCTTTTTTATTTTTTCTATCCAAATATTTTCTTCTATTTTATTTAATGTCTGATCAATTAATTTTTCTTCAAATCCATTATTTAATAAATATTCTTTTATTTTGATTGGCCCATCCGTAGAAAGCAATATTTTATCGTGAATATAAGCATTTATATAAACATTATCATTTAAATATCCATTTTTTTTAAGTTTGTTTATTACATCAAAAATAAGTTTTTCATCAAAACTTTTTTCTAAGTATTTTTTTAGTTCTAACTCATTTCTTAATTTTATAGAAACATAATTTATTGCCTTATCATAAGCTTCATAATATTTGTTATCTTCTGTGATTTTTTCAAGAAGATTTATATTTATATTTTCTATTGATAATAACTTATACTTTATTATCACGTCTTCATATAAGATCATATCTGTCTTATCAAAAAATACTTTATATTTGCTCTTACCAATTTTTTTGTATTTTATTATTTTCAATTACTCCCCCAGTCAAAAAATTATTGTTTTATAGAAACTAGACCTTTTTCAATTTCTTCTAAACTTCTACCAATGGGCTTTACTGATTTATATTCATTCTCACTCATTTGGTAATTTCCATATTCTCTCATCATTTTATCTCTTTTAGCAACTACATTAATTAATTTGTACTTTGAATCGATTATATTAAGAAGTTTATCTATTGATGGATATAACATGTCCTCACTCTCCTCTATGTTATTAATATACAATGAGTTTTCTTGTTAATCAATCAATTTGACAAAGTTTTACATTTTTTTTTACTTTTTACTTACAAGTTTCCTAAGACCTCTTAATATTTCTACCATAGCCCATGTATCTTGTTGACAATATTGTATTAAATTATTTCTTGTTTTTTCAAGCGTCATCTTATCCATTTTATCAAACTTTGAATATTCAACCAATGCTTCAACACCATTTTGTACTTCCAAATCACTATATTTCAAATTTGTAAAAAGAGGCAATGTCTTTTTTATAGAATAACTTCCACTTTGAGAAGCATTATAATAATTAATTATGGAAGCCGTATTTTCAAATCCAAGTTTCGTTGCGATTGATTTATTATTTCTTATTATATACAACAAATCATATCCCATATTTCTGATTTTTAATAAGTGTTCTTGATATTCAGGAAATACTTCTGATAGTTCTTTTAGTCTCCCCATTTCAAATCCAACATTTTGAGCAAGCATCGTACCACATTTTACATCAATATGTTCTACTAATGCCTTAACTAGTTCCAGTCTTTCGTCTTTATTAGAATGACATAAAAACACAAAATTGTCCTTATCCTTATCACAAATTCCAGGTGCTCTCTCAATATGTAATGAAAATTCAAAACACGATTGTGTATATGGCGTTTCGCCTCTAAATCTGGGCATGGGACAAGGAAAAGTCTCAAAATCCAAATGATATATTGGATATTCGATATCATTTAAAAATGCATTTATTTTGTTAGTATCAGCATATACCTCATTATTGTCATAACAATTTCTTTGAATTATATGATTTGGATTTATAAGCCAATTATATGGCACATCATCCATTTTGTAATACCCATTATTTATTAAATCATATTTATCATATTTATTTCCTTGTTCATCTGTAAATGCTCTAAAATTTAAATAGTTAAAACTAGTGTTTTTACAAGGTAAGTTTTTAAAACATATCATTTTATACGGACACTCAGTATTTTTCTTTAAATTACACCAAACCCCCACTTGACAAGGATTTAATTTAGGATTAAATAAGTTATCTTCTAAATGTAATCTTTCTAGGTTAATTCTTTCCTGCATAGACTCAGTTACTTCATTTAATTTAAATAAGCATACAATATCGTTGCCATTTTTATCTGTTCGGTACACACGTTTTTCATTTTCAAGATATCCGTCATAAACATAATTTGAATTTAAAACTGATAAATAATAATTTACTTTTGTTTTTTTGTTATGAGATAGAAAATCATGTTCAATTATATAGCGTTGCACAGCTAAATCATAAATGTATTTACCAATATTACTATATCTGTTTTTTAATTTTTCTATTTTTTCTAAATAATTTTTCAGCACAGGTTCATCAGTATTTACACAATTACTTAACTCATAATAAAAACCTTTTTTAATAAATAAAGGAAACTTTTCTCCACCGCGAGAGCCATACATCATATCCAAATAATTTTTAGATGTAGTTGCTTTTACTTCAATTATGTTTATCTCATCATTGTTTTTATTAAATATATCAACATAACATATATAGCGAATTCCATTTTCAACAAAATCAAATGATTCTTGAGAATAAGTGTCTTCACTAAATACTGTTTCTCCCAAAAAATGTTTTGTAACAAAATATCCAGTTTCTAATTCTACTTCTTTATAGTATTCAAGCATCGTATTAAGCTGCGGATCCTCTTTGCGAGTTAAATCAATATCTTCTTCGGAATCTTCTTCAGTTTCAAACATGGAACCCACAAGTTCCTTAATTTGTTCATTTTCTTCCTCTTTTTTATACTCTTCAATACTCATCTTCGATAACAATTTATCTTTTCTGATATCTTCAAGAGCACTATATCTATCACATTTAGTATAATTTATAAAATTAGTTTTACTGATTGCCATATAACACGCTCCTTTAAGTAATTATATCAATAAAAAAAAGATAAAACTAGGTTTATCTTTTATTAATTAGAAATTGCAACAACTTCCCTCTTGTACATTTGATACTACATTTTCTTCACAACAAGTATAGCAAGGACTATACGTATGTTTATAAACATGATGATTTATTATTTTGGTATTTACTGGACATACATGTCTGTGTTGTCTCCTTGTAATACTAATAATTCATTATATTCAACTCTTTGAAATTAAAGTAAATATCTAAAGTTTTATCTTCGTGAATTTCTATCCTATTTACTAATCTTACTATTATTTCTCTAGTAGGATTATCCATTGATAAAAACTCTTTTACTACCTTTGAATAATTCTTTTCATTTTTTGAATCTTTCTGTAATTCTAATAAAAATTCTTTTAAAGTATCTATTTTATTTTTATTATCTAATATTTGCTTTTCAAGTCTTACTTGTAATCTTTCATACATCTCATTAGATATTTTACCATTTAACTTTTCAAGATAAGTTTTATCTATATTTGATGTATCAAGCTCTATACTATTTTCTAAAGACTTAATTTCATTTTTTATCTTTTCTATTTTATTTTGGGAAGAATCAATACTCTTTAATTTTTCTTCTATGAGATATGAATCGGCATATTTTTGACACAACTCTTTAATTAGTAATAATACTTGTTTTTCTAAATTATCATAATTATTACAATGAGTTGTACAGAGTTTTTCTTTAATAAATGTTCTATAATAATTACATATAGTATATGACCTATTATCTACTTTTCTTCTTGGCTGAACAGAGATATTATGTTTGCATTCATAACATACGAGCAAGTTATCAAACAAACAATGTTCTTTCTTAGAGTTTCTTACAGATCTTGCTGGTAATAATTTCTGAACTTGTTTAAATAACTTTTCACTAACAAGGCCTTCATGTGTATTTGGAACAATTATCCATTCACTTTTATCATTCCAAACAATGTTTTTAATTTTGTAATTAACCTTGCTTCTCCTATTTTGTACTAGATTACCAATATATATTTCATTTTCTAGCATTAATTTAATAGTTCTTGGATGCCATCTTCCATAATCATAAGATGTTTTCATCCACTCAAAATTTAAATATTTAGCTGGTGTTATAAACTTTTCTTCAGTTAATTGCCTAGCTATGTAATAACTAGTCATACCAGTACCCGCAAGTTCAAACATTCTTCTTACTGAGGGGGCTTGTTCTTCATCTATAACTAAATGATTTTTATCCTCTAAATCAATCTTATAACCAAAAGGTGGTCTTCCACCTACCCATTTTCCATCTTTCATTTTTGCTTTTAATGAACTTCTAATTTTTTTAGAAATGTCTTTTGCATACATATCGTTGAACAAAGATTTAAATGGTGCAATATCGTTATTTGTTCCATCTAAGAAAGTATCTATTCCATCTGTAACAGCAATATACCTTACTTGATGACTTGGAAAATATTTTTCAAGATACTTTCCAGTTTCTATATAATCTCTTCCTAATCTTGAAAGATCTTTGGTAATAACCATATTTATTATTCCTTTTTCAATATCAGAAATCATTCTATTAAAATCTGGTCTATCAAAAGTTGTTCCACTAACACCATCATCTATGTAAATATCTACTAGCTCATATCCATTTTCTTTAACATATCTCATTAATAAGCTTTTTTGATTGGAAACACTTTCACTTTCACCATCTGAATCACTATCTTCTCTTGATAATCTAATATAAATGGCTACTTTATAAATATTTTCTAACATTATATATTATTTTTTTGAAATATAAATACGTTAGTTCCTCTATCAAACTTTGAAAATTATCGCCACTTTCATTAAAAAATATATTAATTTTGTATTTCATTTGTAATCTCCTCTTGTTATAAAATATTCATTTAAGAAAAAACAATGCCATGTTATACATTGTTTAATCTTTTAAACATCCTACAGGAACCACTAGTACCCCGCTTTCTGTTACATATGCCATATCTGTACCAGTAATAATCATTAAAAATTCTGGCTTTTCTAATTTAGAATCACTTTCTTCTATAAGTTTTTTTAATTCTAAAAGGTGTTTTTCAGCATTTTTTATGCCAGACCCTCCAAGCTTTATTTCAACAAGAATGTATTTCCCATTATCAAAATGTATTACATTATCGCATTCAAGTCCATAACGATCTCTGTAATGTTTTAAGTGTCCTCCTATAGCACCAGCATATACACTTAAATCTCTTGCCACTAAATTTTCAAAAAATAGTCCAAATGTCTTTATATCAATCATTAAATCTTTTTCATTAGAGTCAAGAAGTGCTATAGCTAAAGAAGGATCAATCATGCTTTTTTTAGGAGATGTTCTGATTGAAGTTTTACTTCTAATATTTGGATTCCATGCTTCTATTTCACTTATTATATATAATTTTTTTAATGTTGATAAATAGTCTATTATTGTTCTATCACTAACATCAGCATAATTCGCTTTGACATCAGCTATTAATGATTGATTAGAATCTATTGTAGAAATTTGTTTTGCATATGATTTTAAAATTGCCCTTGCTAAATTAGGGTCTCTTTTAATTCCATCTATTCTCGAAATATCAGAATTACATAATACATCAATATAATTCTTAGCAATTTCGCTGGTTTTTCTATCGCTTATAACTGAAGTTGGCCAACCACCGCGAACTAAAACATGAGCTATTTTTTCATAAGTTAGATCTGTTTTTATACCATCAATTTCTCTTTTTTCATTTAATAAATCCTTTAAAGAAATTAATCCGTTTGAATCTTTTGATTCATACAAAGTAAATGGTTTCATTTCAATGAAAGCAAATCTACCAACTCCACTATGTAAAGATTCATCTTCAATTGGTGTTGCTGATCCTGTTAATATATATTCACCTGTTTTTCCACTTTTATCAACAGCATATCTCACTGCATTCCACAGTTTTGGAGCAATTTGCCACTCATCAATAAGTAGCGGTTTTTCTCCATTTAATAATATTGAAGGTTTAGTATCAGCAAGTTCTTTGTAATTGTCTTCAAAATCAGGATTTTGCATTTCTAACACACTATTAACAAATTGTTTAGCACTTGTGGTTTTTCCACACCATTTTGGTCCTTTAATTAACACCGCACCCGAAATAGATAATTTCTCTTTTATTTCTTTATCAACTATTCTCTTTATATAATCCATAACAGCCCTTCTTTCCTAAAGATATTATACAACATTAATAAATAAAAGTAAACGCGTGTTTCATAATCTTGGGGTATTTTGTTTCATAATCTTGGGGTATTTTGTTTCATAATCTTGGGGTATTTTGTTTCATAATTTTGCTAAAACAATTGGCAACACTTTGTTATGCATAATAAATATAACTATGATTAAATATATTTATATCACTGCTATACATCAGCAAAACTTGTTCCCTTTTATATTATTTAACAACGACAATCTTGTCCTCGACCATTTTTGTTAGATATTAATTATTTATTATTAACTGATAAAATTTTTCGCCTATAGCTGTTAAATTTACATATTTATCATTTCTTGAATTAGAATGACTACTTATAGATAAACTTTTCATAGAAACATTTACCAAGCCAAGGGATGTTAATCTATCAACAGGATACAATTTTTCTCCGGTTGTATCTTTCATTTGACCGGTATATATTTTCTCTAAAGTTTTTATATCATTCAAGAACATCATTCTAATTATTTCTGAAAATTCACAAAACTCATTCCAATTTATTTTTTCATTTATGTAATTTCTAAATAAATTTGCCAACATAGAAGACTTGTCTAATTCTATTGTATTGTTTAATAATATTAATATTCTGCTAAATTCTTCTTCCTCTTTTACAGGGTCATTATAAATCTTTTCTTTATATTTTTTTAACTTATAACGTTCTATATTTCCAGAATTAAATTCTTTAATAAATTGAAGAGTTTGTCTTAATAAATTTCTATCGTGAATATTTTGATATGTATTTTTTATTCCAACTAATATATTTACTATCGAAATGTCTTTAAATAAACCATCATCTAATAATCTATCAATTCCAAATTCAGTTAAATCCTCAATAATTACTTTTGATCCTTCAAATAACGATTTTTTAAAACTCGGTATTAATTTATCCATGTATTACCATTAATTATTATATACTTTTGCAAAGTATTCTATCATTTTATCTATAGTAATTTCACAATTCTTTTTAGTATTTTTCTACGGATCCTCTTCATGTGTAAAATCAATTAAATTATTTGCTTCAATTCTCCCATATGAAATAATTGCCTCATCAATAATTTTATATAAACCACTTGGAATATTGTCATTGTAATTATTAATTTCTAATTCTTTTGCACGATTTTCTTTGTATTCACGATATACTTCCTCGACAACTGGCCCATAATTCCATGCTTTAATTTTCTCGGAAAATGCCCTTTTTCCAAAAACTTGTAGACTTAAGCCTTGAACATAATATAATAATTTTTGCAATTTTAATGGAGTTATGTATTCTGGTATTATTTCATAATTATTTGCTAACTCATCAACTTTAAAATTATATTGAAAAATAATATTTTTTGCTACATCTTTAACTGACATTTCATGAAAGTCAAAGTTTGATATATCTATTTTACTAATATCAGCAACTGCATGTTTTTTAATCCAATAACTTCTTTGTATAGTTGTAACTCATTATACTAATTA
>CAZGGW010000019.1:0-15810 GCA_964525365.1 uncultured Muribaculaceae bacterium
GGTAAGTGAAAGAATGTCTTATCAAAAAATTACAGATTTGTTTATTGCTACATCTACTGATTATAATCCTAAATCAGAAGAAGCATACGCGTTCTTTAAAATAGTTCAAAATAAACTTCATTATGCTATTTCTGGACATACCGCTGCAGAACTTATTTATTCTAGAGCAAATAGTACTAAAGATAATATGGGACTTACATCTTGGAAAAATAGTCCAGATGGTTTAATATATAAATATGATGTTAGCGTTGCTAAAAATTATTTAAATGAAGAAGAATCGAACAAATTAAATGATTTAACAAATATGTTTTTAGTTTTTGCTGAAGATGAAGCAAAAGAAAGATATGTTATGACAATGCAGGACTGGATTAATGCAACTGATGATTTGCTAAAATTTAGAAGAAAAAACATTTTGAAAAATTCTGGTGATATTTCACACAAAGAGGCAATAGAAAAATCAGAAAGTGAATACGAAAAATATAGAATAATACAAGATGAAAAATATATATCTTCAATGGATGAATTTTATAATAAATATTTAGAAGAAAATAAAGATAAGCAATAGATCTTTTTAAAGAAAGAGGTAATTAAAATGGCAAAGAATATGTATCAAAAAAAAGAACAAAGAAAAAATAAAAAAACGAATGATGATGGGAAAAGTTTTTCTAATGTCTCCATTAACTGGTATCCTGGTCATATGGCTAAGACCAGAAAAGAAATAGATAACATATTACCGGGTATTGATGTGGTAGTGGAAGTGGTGGACGCTAGGATTCCATATTCTTCACATATCCCAGATTTAAATACTATTAGTAAGAATAAAAATGTAATAATAGTATTTAATAAATATGATTTATGTGATAAAAATGAAACTAATAAATGGAAAGAATATTTTGTTTTAAAGGGATATCATGTAATAACAAGTGACTCTAAAAACACTAATGATTATAAAAAGATTGTGAATGAAGTGGAACTTTTGCAAAATGGTGTTAATGAAAAAAGAAAATTAAAGGGCTTACTTCCTAAAAAAGCTAAAGTTTTAATTATTGGTGTACCAAATGTTGGTAAAAGTACTTTAATAAATAAACTGATTGGTCGTAAGATTTTGGATGTGGGAAACAAACCTGGAGTAACTAAAAGCACTAAAACAATTAGGATAAATGATAAAATTGATTTGGTTGATACTCCGGGTATATTGTGGCCCAAAATAGAACATATCGAAACTGCTTATAATTTAGGAAGTATGAGTATAATAAAGGAAGAAATATTACCTCTTAATGAACTAAGTTATTATATACTTAAAACTTTGTATAATTATTATCCTAATATTTTCAAAGAAATTTTTAAAGTAGATAATGTTAATATCGACGATATTATTTCTTTATATGAAATTGTTTCTAAAAGTTTATCTATTCCATATAGTGATGAAGTTGATTATGAAAAAGTTAGTGTTGCAATTTTAAACTTAATAAAAAGTGAAAAAATTAAAGATATAACTTTTGATAGAGTTTAATATGTTAGAATATGAATCTGAATTATATAAAAATGGAATTGAATTAATTGGCGGAATAGATGAAGTCGGCCGAGGTCCTTTAGTTGGGCCAGTAGTTGCGGCTTGCGTTATTTTACCGTCTGGCTACAAAAATATTGAAATCAAGGATTCTAAAAAGCTAAGCGAAAAGAAAAGAGAAAATTTATATGATGAAATATATAAAACTGCTCTTGGAATTGGAATAGGGATTATAAGTCCTCAAAGGATAGATGAAATCAATATATATGAGGCTACTAAAGAAGCAATGATAGAAGCAATTGAAAATTGTAACACAAGGCCAGAATATTTATTAATAGATGCAATGAAGTTAGATGCCAATATTCCTACTATGTCAATTATAAAGGGAGATTCTTTGTCGCAGTCTATTGCTGCTGCTTCTATAATTGCAAAAGTAACAAGAGACAGATATATGAAAACTTTACACTTAGAATATCCAGAATATAATTTTATAAAAAATAAAGGATATGGTACGAAAGAACATATAGAAGCCATAAAAAAATATGGAATTACTAAATATCATAGATTATCCTTTAGACCTGTTTTTGAACATAAATCATTGATAAATAATAAATAATATTATATAATTATCTTAAAGTAAGGGAACAAAATATGAAAAAAAAGTTTTCAAAAATTAAGGATAATGTTAATTTAAAAAACAATATGATAATAATATTGAGTTTGTTTTTTTTCATATTAGGAATATTTGCTTTTGCATATGGATATTTTACTGGTGGAAACACTGGCGGTAAAGATATAATTATTAAATCAAGGGGAATGAAAATCAAGTTTGAAGATACTTCTGTTATTGCACTTAATAATGCTGGACCTGGAGATAGTGCTTCTAAATCATTCCAAGTCGATAATTCCAGTGACTACCCATATTACTATACGATAAATTGGGAAACGGTGTTCAATAATTTTACAGATACATCAGATTTATTATGTACATTAGTTTCTGCAGAAGCGGGTATTAATTTTTCTGGGAATTGTCCTACAATAGCGGGTGAAATAGAAGCAGGAATTCAAATACTTAGTAAAACGACTCATAATTATACGTTAACTGTTACATTTGTTAATAGATATGAAACTGATCAATCTTCTAATGCTGGAAAAAGTTTTAATGCTAAAATTGGAGTGGAAGTTACTGATCCTGAAGATATAATAATTTCTGAAACATTTGCCTATACTGGATCAGTACAATTATATAAAATTTTAGTTACTGGAATATATAAATTAGAAGCATATGGTGCTCAAGGCGGAGGAGGATATACTTATTCCGGAGGAGGAAAAGGCGGATATACTAGTGGTGAACTTGAACTTCAAAGGGGAGATGATATATATATATATGTTGGAGGAGCAGGCAGTACGTCTACTTCTGGCAGTGCCACTAGAGAAGGAGCAGGGTTCAATTCAAATGCTAATAATATAACAGATGGCGCAACCGCGGGTAATCGTGCAGGAGGCGGAGGCGGTGCCACTGACATAAGAATAAATAACGCAGGACTTGCTTACAGAGTAATTGTAGCAGGTGGAGGCGGAGGCCAGTGCGGACATGCTAGCAGTGATACATATTGTGCTGGCGGAGTAGGTGGTACCACAACTGGTGGGTCTGGTATGTATCAAGCAACGAATGCCACCAATGTTAGCTATGCAGGTCAAGGTGGAACACAAACTGCTGGAGGAGCAGCGGGTACATACACTTCATATGGTCCTGGACAGGCTGGGTCTTGGGGATCTGGAGGTTACGGAGGCGTTAGAGGAGCAAGTACCTATTATGGCGCCGGTGCCGGAGGCGGAGGCTTTTTCGGTGGAGGTGGAGGTGCTTATTGTTATGGCGGAGGCGGAGGCGGATCTAGCTTTGCTTATACAGAAAGCAACGCATTTATATCTTTGCTATCCGATTACTATATAGATTCTACAACTCTTGTTATGACCGCAGGTGTTCAAACAGGAAATGGGAGTGCAACTCTTACATATATGGGAGTAGAATAAAGGAGAAGAATGACTAAAAGTGGTTTTATATTATTTGGAGCTTTAGTATTTATTATCACGATTATATTAATAATTGTGGTTTTAGTCTTTATTTCTTCAAAGAGAAAGAAAAAATACTTAAATGAATTAAATAAACTTGAGTCTGAAAAAAACACAATAGTATCAGGGTCGTTAATTAATGAATTTAATAAAGTTCACAGTTTAATAAATAACGATATTTTAAAAGAAAAATATATTTGTTGGAAAAAAGAACTTGAAAACATAGAAAAAAAAGATGTTGTTCACATTACAGATAAACTTATTGAACTTGAAAATTTACTTGAGTTAAAAAAATTTAAAGAATTGTCTTACAAAATAGTAGAAGTGGAACTTGAAATTTTTTGCTTAAAAGGACAAACTTACAATTTACTTGAAAGTATACGTGGTATTACCATGAGTGAAGAGAGAAATAGAAATGCTATAACAAAATTAAAAACCATTTATAGAAATGCATTAATAAAATATAATAAAAACAAAAATGATTACAAAGAAATAACCAATACTATTGAACTTGGACTCGAAAACATAGAAAAATTATTTAGTACATTCGAAGTGTGTATAGAATCAAATGAATACGATGAAATAAGCAAAATAGTTAAAGCTTTAGATGATTTAATAAAAAATATGGTAATTGTTATAGATGAAGCTCCAACAATAATCTTTATGGGGTATTCTGTAATACCAAAGCGTATTAATGAAATAAATGCTACATATAAAAGAATGATTAATGATGGCTATAACTTAGAATATTTAAGTATTGATTATAATATAAAAGAAACAACGAAAAAGTTAGAAAATATATTTGATAAATTAAATGTTTTAAATTTAACAGATTCAATATTTGAACTTAAAACGATGTTAGATTATTATGATAGTTTATTTTCGGATTTTGATAATGAAAAACGTAGTAAAAAAATATATGATAAACTAATAGAAAATATTAAAAATAAAATAGATGAACTTTTAAAAAAAATTAAAGAAATATATAATGAAGTTAGTAGTTTAAAAGTCACTTATGATTTATCTGAAAGTGATTTAAAGAAAATTGAGATGTTGCATCAAGATCTTATTAAAATAAAAGATTCTTTTAAACTAGCAAGTGATAGAACTCAAATTAAAGTAATGCCGTATTCTAGAATTACTAATGATTTGGAAATTATTAGTGCCAAATTAAGTGTTCTTGAGGAAACGTTAGAAAACGCATATAAAAATTTGGGCAGTTTAAAAGAAGATGAAGTACGTGCTAGAGAACAATTAGTGGAAATAAAGGTGATTATCAAAGAATCAAGATACAAAATAAGAGAATATAAATTACCAGTAATTCCTAAGAGTTATTATGTACAACTCAATGAAGCAATTGAGGCAGTAAATGAAATTATGAAAGAATTAAATAAAAAGCCTATTTCAATTCAAACATTAAATATAAGAGTTGATACTGCGAGGGATTTATCTTTAAAATTATACAATACCGCAAAAGAAATGTCTAAAACTGCAGCAATGTCTGAAATGGCAATTGTATATGGGAACAGATACAGAAGTGAATATAAAGATATAGAATCAGGAATAATAAAAAGCGAGAAAGAGTTTATGAAAGGAAATTATAAAAACTCTTTAGAAATAATATTAAATACTTTAAATATTGTAGAACCTGGAATACACAAGAAATTAATGGCGACTTATCAGGAATAATGATATAATTAATTAGGATGGTAGATATGGCAAAGAAGAAAATAAAAAAAGAAACAGAAAAAAAAGAATTTCAATATGCTAGGGAACTCCAAGGCCTAATACTTATTTTAATAGGTATTATCGGGTTTGGTGATTTTGGTATAGTTGGTGATATTGTTAAAAAATTTGCAATATTTTTAATGGGAAATTGGTATGTGATTTTTTTAGGAATTTGTATTTTAGTTGGTGGATATTTAATAGTAAAAAGAAAATCACCAGAATATTTTACTGCAAGATTAATAGGGTTTTATACTATTTTAATAGCGGTGTTATTATTTTCTCACATGAATTATTTGGAAAACACTGGATTAAAAGGGATTGAGATATTTAGAACAACAATTGATAATGTTATGGTAGCTTCTGAAAATATAGATGAGCTTAGAAATACTGGTGGAGGAATGTTAGGAGCATTTTTTAGTTGGATGTTTGTATCTTTATTTGATACAGAAGGAACTAATATTGCCGTGATAGTATTATCGGGATTTGGTCTTATTATGTTATTTGATATTACTTTATCAGATGTATTTAGATTTTTCCTTAAACCATTTAAAAAATTGAGAGAAAAAAATAAAGAGAAAAAGGAAAAACCTTTAATAACCATACCTAATGAAGAACCTGAAGAAGAAAATAAAGTAATTATTACCTCTATGGATGAGCTTGCACCTAAAATCAAATATGAAGAACCGGTCGTAAAAGAACAAATGAGTTTTGACTCTACATTACCTGATCCTGGGGAATACATGTTGCCCCCAATTGGTTTATTAGACGTACCTAAAAAGAACAAGATTAATTCAACAGAATTTATTACTGCCAATACCAAAGTATTGGAAAGAGTATTTAATGATTTTGGTATTTCTGGAAAAGTAGTTCAAATTCACCCAGGACCTACAGTAACTCAATATGAAGTAGAGTTATCTAGAGGAACAAAGGTAAATAAAATACTTAGTATTCAAAAAGAAATTGCACTTAATTTAGCAGCTAAAGACATAAGAATACAAGCTCCAATACCTGGTAAAAATACTGTTGGAATTGAAGTTCCCAATCCTATACATATAGATGTACAAATAAGAGAAATTTTAGGAGGAGTTCCTAAGAAACTTGAAAGTTCTAAGTTACTTGCTCCTTTAGGGAAAGATATTATGGGAAATATTCAGTATGTAGAAATCAATAAAACACCACATATGTTAATTGCTGGTTCAACTGGAAGTGGTAAAAGCGTATGTATAAATAATATAATTGTTTCAATTTTAATGAGGACTAGACCCGAAGAAGTGAAATTAGTATTAGTGGATCCTAAAAAGGTAGAATTAAACGTATATGAAAACATTCCTCATTTATTTACTCCAGTAGTAACTGACCCTAAGAAAGCAAGTGCTACATTACAAAAACTTGTTCATATCATGGACGATAGATATACTATGTTTAATGATACGATGACAAAAAATATAACTACTTATAATGAATATATAGAAAAATATAATTCTAAAAATCCTGATACTAAAAAAGAACGTATGCCATACATTCTTATAATAATAGATGAACTTGCTGATTTAATGCTAGTTGCAGCTAAAGAAGTGGAGGAATCTATTACTAGAATTACTCAACTTGCACGTGCAGCTGGTATACATATGATAGTCGCAACACAGCGTCCTTCTACAGATGTAATAACTGGTTTAATTAAATCAAATATTCCATCTCGTATATCTTTTTCAGTAGCTTCTTCAATTGACTCTAGAACAATCCTTGATATGTCGGGAGCAGAAAAGCTTCTTGGAAAAGGAGATATGTTGTTTTTACCAATGGGCGAAAATTCTCCAATTAGAATACAAGGAAGTTTTGTGTCAGATGATGAAATAAAAAGAGTTGTGGATTTTGTTAAAAAATCTGGTAAGCCTAAGTTTGAAGAAAAACTTTCAAATGAGAATATTGCTAAAAGCGAGGAGCTTTCTCACGATGATGGAGAAGATTCACTTTATAACGAAGTGGTTGAGTTTGCCATTAAAACAGGTAAAATAAGTACATCATTAATACAAAGAAAATATAGAATAGGTTTTAATAGAGCGGCTAGAATAATAGATGAACTTGAAGAAAAAGGAATAATTGGGTCTCAAAATGGAAGTAAACCTAGAAACGTACTGGTAAAGCTAGAAGAAAAGGAGGATGATCACTAATGCCTACACCTCATATAGAATCTCAAAAAGATGATATTTCTCGTTTAGTATTAATGCCTGGTGATCCCAAAAGAGCTGAATATATTGCTAAAACTTTTTTACGTGATGCAAAACTAGTTAATTCCGTAAGAGGAGAAACTGCATATACAGGGAATTATAAAGGACATATGGTTACTGTTTTTCCTTCGGGAATGGGAATGGGTAGTATGGGTATATATGCTCATGAACTTTTTGATGAATATGATGTAGATGTTATTATTAGAATTGGTTCGGCGGGTTCTTATTCAAAAGAATTGAAAATATTTGATATATTACTCGCAGAAAGCGCATTCAGCGAAACCAATTTTGATGAAGAATCAGTTAATCAAAACTATAATGTATTAACCTCTAGTCCAGAAATTAATAGTGTAATAATTGAAACAGCACAGAATTTAGGAATAAAATTAAATGTTGGGCGTGTACACACATCAGATGTATTTTATAAATCAAACAATAACTACTTGGATTATTTAAATAATAATTCTTGTTTAGCAGTAGAAATGGAAACATTTGCACTATTTCTTATGGCTCGCGAATATCATAAGAAAGCTTCCGCCTTACTTACAATTTCTGATGAAATATATTCAAAAGAAGCAATTAGTTCTCAGGATAGAGAAACAAAGTTTAATTTGATGTGTTCTCTTGCCTTAGAAAGTATAATTAAATTCAATAAAAATGAACATACTAATAATTAGGTGATTAATAAATGGAATTAAAAAAAGCTCAAAGAAATAACAGAACAATTTCTATAATAAAAACAGATAGGTTTAAATCTATAAACGTATCTATATTTTTTTGTAAAAAAGTGGAACCTGTTCATTTCGAAGCATTAAATTTGTTGTATAAAAATATGATTGATTCTACACGTAAATATAATACAAAGACTAAATTTAATAATTATTTAGAATATCTCTATGGTACAGAAGTAACCGCAGAACATACGGTTAAAAGTGGACTTGAAACTATTTTATTTAATGTGGAATTTATTCATCCAAAATATACCGAAGAATCAATGTATAAACTAAATTTGGATTTGTTAAAAGAAATTATATTTAACCCTATCATTGAAGAAACCAAATTCAATATTATAAGAAAAAATATAACCTCTAATATTATATCGTCTTTAGAAAACCCAGTATTTTATAGTTCTTTACAATATAAATCTTTGATGTTCAAAGGAACTTCACAATCTATATCTATAGTGGGTGATTTAAATAATTATGAAAATATTACGTCTTCAACTTTATGTAAATATTATAAAACATTATTTACAGATTATGATATAAAAATAATCGTAGTTGGAAATATAGAAAATGAAGATTTCTTTATAAATTACTTTGAAAAGTTGTTTAAAGGAATGCGTGAAGTAAAAATTAATCCGCAAATGTATTATGAGTTAAATAATAGTAAATTGATTGTAAAAAAAGATTCTAAAGAATTTAATCAATCACAATTAATAGTAGGATATAAGTTTCATAATTTGACTGATTATGAAAGAAAATATGTTTTAACAATATATAACACTATACTAGGAGTTATTAATAATTCCATTTTATTTACAAAATTAAGAGAAGACAATTCTTTATGCTACTCAGTTAATTCTAATATTAGTAACTATTATGCGAGTCTTACAATTACTAGTGCTATTAATAAAGACAATTATGATTTGGCTCTATCAATAATTAAAGAATGTGTTAAAAATATGTTAAATAAAAAACAAGTATCTTATTTATTTGATTCAGCAAAAAAAACGATTAAAACAGTATTAAATGGATTTTATGATGATACTTATACTATCGCCGAGCATTATTTAATGAAAGAATTCGATGATGTTGAAGAGATAGAAATAAGAAAAGAAAAACTTTTAAATGTAAGCGTAGATGAAATAATTGCGTTAAACAAAAAAATAAAGTTAAGCGTTGTATACTTTTTGGAAGGAACTTTAAATGAAAAAAATAGTAATGAATAATTTAGATGAAACTATTATTTTTGAAAATATTAATGGACTTGATTGCTATTTCTATTCAGTTGACAAAACAAAAAATTTCTATGTATCATTAACAGTAAAATATGGTGGATTAGTACAAAAATATAAAATCAATAATAAAACCCTTGAGATAATTCCTGGTAGTGCTCATTTTTTAGAACATAAAATAATGAATTATACTTCTAAAAAAGATGCATACGATCTTATAAATAATTTAGGAAGTTTGGCAAATGCATATACTGATTATTTTTGTACAAATTATAATATTTTCGGAAGCGAAAGGATTATCGATAATATAAAATTAATATTGGATTTAGTGTTTTATCCAAATATCACTGATAAAAATGTAGAAAGCGAAAAAGGTATAATTAGTGAAGAAATAGATATGAATGAAGATGATCCAAATATAAAACTATATAATACGATTTTTAATAATATATTTTATAATTCTTATATGAAAACACCAATATTAGGTAGCAAAAATGACATAAAGCAATTAGATTCTAAAAAACTTATGAACATATATAATGATTTCTATAGTAAAAGTAATATGTTTTTAGTAATAACAGGCAATTATAATATTGAAAATGTAAGAAAATTTTTGATTAGCTATATGAAAAAAATCAAGTCAATAAATAAAGACATCAAAGTTTTGAAAAACAAAGATAAAGATAAAATATTAATAAATTACGAAGAAATAAAAAGCAGTACATCAATACCAAATGTACTTGTGGGTATAAAAAATAAATTAACTAATTTTAAAAATGTAAAAAAAGAAGATTTAAAATCATATTTATTAATTTTATTATCTGCTTACTTTGAATCATCTGGTTTGGTAGAAAAATATAAATCCAAAGAAATAGTCATAGATTTATATTATGAAGTATTAATTGTAGATAACTATTTATTAATTTTAATAAAAGCGAGTACAAAGAATGAAGAAATCTTTATTAACACATTAAAAAAAGATATAAAAAATATAACAATAAACACAAATCAGTTTGAAATTAAAAAAAGAATGTTACTTAGCAATTTAATAATGTCATTTGAAAACATAGAAGATGTGGATTATTTTATTAACAGACAGATACTTTTTAACAATAAGATAAATAGTGACATTTATAATTCAAAGAAGAACTTAAACTATAAAACAATTAAAGTAATAGAAAAACATATTGATTTTGAAAATATATGTATTGTAAAACAAAGTAAAAACTAGACAACTAGTTTTTATTTTAATATAATTACTTAGGAGGTAGTATGACTAAGGAAGAATTAACAAAAAAATACGAAGAATTAGAAGAAAGAATAAGTGGAATAAGCGTAGAAAAGCAAGAAATAGTAAATGTTTTTAAAAAAGAAATGTTAGAATGTAATCATTTATTTATGGTAACTGATTATGGATTTTATGAAGAAGAATACAAATTTTATTGTTTAAGAGATTGTGGATGTGATAATAGGCATACATACGATCATACAGTGAAAAATGAAGCATTTAAACAAATATTAGAAGAAGAATCTCCTTATCGTAGTGAAATTGATGTGTTTAATTCTGGCAGTATTTTGGTTAATAGATATGACGTTGATGATCAAAAAATAATAAATAAAGCAAAAGAATTGATAAAAGAAGGATATTCTTCAGAAGAAGTTCTACATATTATATATAATTATAATCCCGATAACGAATTGGTTTTACAAAAAGACAAGTAGTCTTTTTTTTAATGCATAAAACAAATTTTTAGTTTATAATTAAGTAAGAGGTGACACAATGGGAATATTATCTAAATTAAAAAATATATTTTCTAAAAAAGAAGAAGTTAAAGAAGTGTCTGAGTATGAGAAAGCACTTGATAAAACAAGAGAAAACTTTGTTAGTAAATTAAATATATTGGGTATTAAATATAATAAAGTAACAGATGAGTTTTTTGATGAATTAGAAGAGCTTTTGATAACAGCTGATATTGGAGTTAATACAGTATTAAAGTTTATGGATAAATTAAAAATTCGCGTAAAAGAAGAAAATATTATTGATTTTGCATATTTAAAGGAAGTAATAGTTGATGAATTATTTTTAATATATGTGGATAATGATATTCTTACCAATAAAATTAATATTAATGTAAATGGTACTACTGTGATACTAGTAGTAGGAGTAAATGGCGTTGGAAAAACCACTTCGATAGCAAAACTAGCATATAAATTCAAAAACCAAGGTAAAAGTGTTATGTTAATCGCAGGAGATACCTTTAGAGCAGGGGCGGTTGAACAATTAAAAGAGTGGAGTGATAGGGTAGGAGTTGATTTTTATAGTAGTAATAGTAAAGACCCGGCTTCTGTTGTATACGATGGGTTAAAGAGCGCTACTGAAAGTAAAACAGATATAGTGATTATTGATACCGCTGGAAGACTTCAAAATAAAGTTAATTTAATGAAAGAACTTGAAAAAATAAATAAAGTAATTGGGAATTTTGTTAATGAAGCTCCTCAAGAAACATTACTTGTTATAGACGCTAGTACCGGACAAAATGGTATCAACCAAGCTAAAAGTTTTAAAGAAATAACTAATATAACAGGAATTATTTTAACAAAATTGGATGGTACGGCAAAAGGCGGAATAGTACTTGCAATAAAAGATGAAACCGGATTACCAGTTAAATATGTAGGACTTGGTGAAAAGATGGAAGATTTAGTTGATTTTGATATTGAAAAATATATATACGGATTATTTAAAGATTTTTAATTTAAACAATAATTTTAAAAGAAGGTGAAAAATGAAAGAAAGAGAATATTTAATTAAATTATTTGAAGAATATAATTCTTTATTAACAGAATTACAAAGGAAATATTTTATTTTGTATTATTATGAAGATCTTAGTTTAAATGAAATAGGAGAAAACAATAATGTTAGTAAAGCTTATTTAAGTAAAATACTTAATAATGTAGAGAAAAAATTAAATCATTATGAATCAAATATGAATGCTGTTAGTAAGAAAAACCAAATAAAAAAAGTTATAAGTAATATAGATGACAATATTAAACAAAAAATAATTGAAATAATCGATTAATTTATATATAATATATTATAGAAAGAGAATTGTTATGAAAGTATTTATAAATAAAAAAGGTTGGGGGCTTAGTACAGAACTTATATTTATATTGATTTTTGTTGTTGGTCTTTTTGTTGCGATGATATTTGCTAATAAATTTGGAATTTTAAAGAATGGCACCAATGATATATATAATGATAAAATAGATAATACTGATTATAAAGGAATGGAATCTATTGTTCTTCAAGCAACAAAAAAATATGTTAACAACGTATATAATAATGATATAGGAGAAAATACTTTAATTGTTAGAATAAGTTATTTAATTAAAAATGGGTATTTAAGTGAATTAAAAGATGGAAATGGGAAAAGTTGTAGTGGATACATTTCCGTTATAAATGTTTCTGATATTTCAATATCATATAATCCATATATAAAATGTAAAAATTACGAAACCATAGGATATGAAGAAAGTAATGATTGGTAATGAAAAATAGTACAATAGTTATATGGGCTTCAATAGTGATGCTTTTACTAGGCATCATTTATTTCATTGGAATTAACAGGCAAAACTTATTGACTAATGAAGAAGCATTAAAATTAGGTGATACCATTTATCAAAAAATCTATGATTTAAAAGTAAAATATGAGGTAGAAGATTTATTTACTGAAGATGGATATAATTTAATACTTAAGAATGAAAATATATTTTATAAAAACGAAGTTTTTAAAATTAATTTAATAAATAAAACAAATTTGATAGATTATAAAATCTCTGTCACTTCAGTTAAAGAAAATAAAATTACATATAATTTAACATTAAAATATAAAGAAGATGAGTCAGACGCTACATATGAAGAGTACATTAATTTTAGTATAATTTATAGTTTAGGAGAATGGAAAATAGACCATTTTGAAAAATTATAATGGAAAAAATACTATATTAGTTATATAATCTATAAAGAAAGAGGTATATTATGAAAATTTTATCAGTAAACGCAGGTAGTTCATCTCTTAAATTTCAGCTGTTTGAAATGCCTGAAGGGAAAGTAATAGTAAGTGGAACTTTTGAAAAGATAGGAATAGGAGGTTCTTTTTATACAGTTAAATTGAATGGAGAAAAGATAAGAAAAGAGATTGAGTTTGAATCTCATAAAGAGGCCATAGAAGAACTTTTAAGTGCATTAATTGATTTGAAGGTTATTAACAAATATGAGGATATTGAAGGAATTGGACATAGATTAGTTCACGGAGGAGATAAATACACTGATAGTGTCATTATAGATGATGATGTGTTACAAACAGTGGAAAAATTAATACCACTTGCTCCGCTACATAATCCCGCTAATTTGATGGGCGTTAGGAGTTTTATGGAAGTATTGCCTAATGTGAAAAATGTAGCTGTATTTGATACTGCTTTTCATCAAACTATGGGAAAAGAAGAATATTTATATGCAGTACCATCTGATTGGTACAATACTTATAAAGTAAGAAAATATGGATTCCATGGTACTAGTCATAAATATATTAGTGAAACTATGAATGAGTATTTACATGAAAACAAAAAAATCATAAATTGTCATATTGGAAATGGTGCAAGTATATGTGCAATTAAAGACGGAAAGAGTATTGATACTTCTATGGGATTTACTCCGGTGTGTGGTGTAGTTATGGGTTCACGTGCGGGAGATATTGATTATGGATTGATTCCGTATGTTATGCATAGTACTGGCGAATCTTTAAGTGAAGTAATGAACGATTTAAATAAGAATAGTGGTATGCTCGCTTTATCTGGAATTTCTTCAGATATGAGAGATGTAGAGATGGGTATGAAAAGTGGCAATGATGCTTGCGTGACTGCTATGAATATATATGTAAAAAGGATAGTGAATTATATTTCTATGTATAATACTTTACTTGAAGGAACAGATATTATTACATTTACCGCTGGTGTTGGAGAAAACAGTGATTTAGTGCGTGAAATGATAATAGATAGATTGAACTTTTTAGGTATTAAATTAGATAAAAATATAAATACTGGACTAAGAGGTGAATTTAAACGTATCAGTAGTGATGACTCTACAGTAGAAGTATATGTAGTACCAACAAACGAAGAGTTAATGATTGCTCGTGATACCTATAATTTAATAAAATAAAAAGGAGTATTATGAACAAAAAATATAAAGCAATATATAACGAAATAAAAAAATATAACCTTATATATATCGTAAGACATATTGGACCAGATCCGGATTCACTTGGATCCCAGCTTGGTTTGAGAGAATCAATAAAAGCAACATTTCCTAATAAAAAAGTATATGCTTTAGGAGCAAGTGTTTCAAGATTTAAAAGCTTGGGTTTACTTGATAAAGTGGATAAAATAGATTACGAAAATTCATTATTGATCGCAGTAGATGTACCAGATAAAAAAAGAGTAGATGTGTCAAATTTTCAAGATTTCAAACATGTAATAAAGATAGATCATCATCCTTTTGTAGATAAATTTAGTACTATTGAAATAATAGATGATAAATCAACTAGTGCTTCTGAAATAATAATTGATTTAATTAATAATACCAAGCTTATAATGAATGAAAAAATAGCTGGGTTATTATTTGTTGGAGTTGTTTCTGATTCAAATAGATTTTTATTTGAACCATCAAGTTATAAAATTTTAGCTAAAGTATCTGAGTTAATAAAGCAGTATAAATTAAATATTCAAGAACTATATAAACAACTTTATTTAAAACCATTATCTGAGGTAAGACTTATGGGTTATATAGCATCTAATCTGCATGTTACTAAAAATGGATTTGCATATATTAACTTAGAAAAAGATATAATTGAATCTTTAGGCGCAGATATATCAAGTGCTTCAAATATGATAAATGATTTTAATAATATAAAAGAAATATTGGTTTGGATGTTTATAACAAAAGATGAAAAAAACGACATATATAGAATAAATATTAGAAGTAGAGGGCCGGTTATTAATGAAATAGCTAGTGAATATAACGGTGGAGGACATAAATTTGCTTCTGGTGTAAGAACAAAAGAAAAAGAAACTATAGAACAAATTAAAGAAAAATTAGATAAGTTGTGTAAAGATTACGAATAGGATAAAGTCCCAATTATTTGGGTTTTTTATTGACAAAAAGTTTAAAAAGTTGATAATATATACATATAAGATATGGAGGTACTTTGTTGTGAGTAATAAAAAAGAAAGACTAATAATAACAATAACGGTAATAGTAT
>CAZGGW010000020.1:0-14914 GCA_964525365.1 uncultured Muribaculaceae bacterium
AGGACAGCAAACGTAATGAGCGCAGTGTAGCTATTACAGAAGAACTGGAAAAGGAGTACGGTTTACATCCGGCAAAAGGACAAAAGCGTTCCGAAAAATGGCAGCTTAAACCCGTTGATTCCACTAAAGGCGACCTGAAACGGCAGATAGCAGCAGTTATAAAACCCGCACTATCCATGTACCGTTTCCAGACATTGGGCGAGTTCCGAGCCTTACTCTCCTTATATAATATAGGCACAGAAGAAGTCCATGGAGAAAGGGATGGACACACTTATAGAGGATTACTCTATACAGCATTGAATGCTGATGGCGGAAAAGCGGAAGTTACTCCGCTGAAATCTTCCTTGTTTGGGAAATCCTACGGTTTTGATGCGTTGGAGCGGCACATGGAACAGTCCGGTGAGAAAATCACGAAAGAGAACAGCCGGGAACATACCCGCCACCGTGTAGCCGAAGCCTTTCTGGATGCACCCACTGAAAACATATTACGCGAACGGCTCCGGGCTTATCACATTGACCTCTTTATCCGGCGTAATGATACCGGGCGAATTACCGGGGCAACATTTATCGACCATGAGAACAGGTGCGTACTGAACGGTTCTCGTCTGGGTAAAGAGTATTCCGCCAACGTCCTGAATGAACGCTATCCCGAAGTTCCAAAAGCCGGAACAGATCTGTACAGGGTTTCTGAGATTCAACCCAAAAGGCAGATTCGTCCGGTTACTAAGTTAAAGAAACATAAGATGTAACCATAATATAGCGTTTACTGTTCTTTGTCGATTATCTGTAATTAGCTACCTTTGTACATTAATTAATTAGCTATATTTACCGAAGAAACAATGCGTAACATAACTGAAATAACAAGGCGTGATATTTTTGACCTATTTCAAAAAGGTTATGTTGAATCTAATTGGCTATCGGGCGATCAACGTATTTCTTATCCATATCATGGCCGTTTATCTGAGATTGACTTTTTAAAGAAAGTATATCCATTGGATAAAATGTTAAGCACTGATGAAAGATTTGAGAATGCAGAGGGAGATATTTGGCAACATACAGTAAATAATGATGATTGGGAATCAGATTGGGTATTCAGCGATGATAGGTTTGAACTGTTAAAGGGTAATGATAATATTCTATTAGATTTTTTATGTGCAGTCTTTCATCCGGAAAACCGGCATGAACAAGGATATTGGTTGTCTTATCTTGGTAAAATAAATGAAAGACTTAGGGCAGATGGATATGAACTTTACGAAAGTGATAAGATTTCACAACGTTCTATCTATTCATGGAGAAAGATAACACAAGAAGAATCAGCAAGTGGGAGATTCATTCCATTTTCCGCCAGAAATAAAAAAGTTATTGAAACTAAAAGCCTTAATTTGCCTACCATATCTAAAAAGTTAAGGTCTGAAATTATCAAGTTGTTCAATAGGTACGATGAAGACCTTTATGAAACAACCGAAACAGGATGGAATTATACTATAAAAGCAAAGGATTTAGCTTTTAGAAATATTGGGGAACACTACGTTCCTCACGCATTCGACGATAGCCGAAAATATTCCGAAACGAAAGATTTCGACTATTTCATCATGAACAACTATCCTTATTGCGTGTTTGATGCAATAGAATTATTCCCACAATGTAGCAATGATAATTTCGTAAATGAAATAAACCTGTTGCTAAAAAACAATGGTGTTATATATAAGCTGGCTGGCGGCAAAATGCAACTGACTCAAATGAGTCTTAAAAACGCCGAAATGATTACTGAACCGGGACTCAAAGAATTGGTAGAACAGGCCACTACTTTGTATAATAGCAAAATCATATCAGACAAACAGCTTGCTGTAGAGAAAATATGGGACGCGTTGGAGCGGTTAAAAACTTATTATTCAGATTTAGACAAGAAAAAATCATCAGAAAAGATAGTGGATGATATGTCTAATCTGAATAATAAATACAAAGAGTTGTTCAATGATGAATTTTTGAAACTGACAAAAATAGGGAATGACTTTCGTATTAGGCATCACGAAACAAATAAGATAGATATAATTGACAACAACTATTACGATTATTTCTTCCACCGCTGCTATGCCTTGATAGGCTTAGCTTTGAAATACTTAAAGTAAATCCGTTCCGATTACTCAAATTTCACATAGGGATTTACACATACCATTTTCCAAAGGTTATCATTTTCGTCATAATCAAAATAGATTCCATTAAGATTGTTAACTTCGGAAAAATCAATATCTGATTTGCCTATTTTGTTTGTAACACTAAAGTTAGGACTTAACAAATACTGTTCGTTATCAATCAGTCTAGCAATTAACCTCTTAGCCCGTTCGTGCACTTTCCCATATTTAAAATTAGGTATTCTCTCAATTGTCACAATGTCTCTTTTGGAAAATTTCACTAATAAATCAATCCATGCCGCTGCATTTTCTGATACTTGCTCTTTATAAAAATCAGCATGATTTATTAAGTCTTGCTTATATGTTTTGATGCTCTTTTCCCAGAGTTCATCTTCATATAAATCTGCAATTTCAAGAGCAGAAGACCTTGAGCGAATGCCGGCTTGATATACTTTTACTGATTTTATATTGGGTAACCCCAACTCTACAAGAATAGCTAATTCTTCAATGGCATCAGCTTCATCAGTTAAATCCCGTGCCTTTGTCTTTTTTGAAATCCCATTGAGAATCCACGGTAAATTAAAAGAATAGTGATTAGTTATTATTTTAATAGCATTATCGTGTTGTGTGATATCTGACATTGCTATTCCACTTAACCACTTTCTTCGTATTTCTTTTGAATCAACACTCTCTATAGATTCCCCTTCTAATGCATTTATGTCATTAATCTCATTTTCAATATTTTCAAGAAGAGAAATTCGATCATCCAATGTTTGGTCGCCATTTATATAATTTTGAACAAATCCAATAACCTCATCAATTCTGTCCTCAATTTGCAAATCGGAGTTTATTGGGATGCCAGATGCTACAACACTTTCCCAGTTTTCTTTTTCCTTACCTACTTTCTCTGTTATTCCCTTAATTCTAGCTTTTACAAACTTTATAACTTCTTCACCAGTGATGTCTTCATAATACTGAGTTTGCAAATATGCCAAAGACCTGGTAAAATAATCATCAACCCATTCTAATGCATTTCCCTCAGGATTATTAGAGTTATGCAGTGATAACAAACCATCATCGATCCAATCAAGGAGATCATTAATCTCATTGGATAGGTTCCCAACTTCATCAATTCGATTCTCGGCAAGCAAATTAAGCAATACCTCAAATGACCCCCCATTTCTTAAAGATGAAATTTTTAAAGCTCTGATTAACGCTAAACATCCACTTTCTGCGGTGTCAATATTATCTTTATTTAAGTATTCTGAAATGAGATTTCTCTCCCATCTAATTTTGTTACGATCTTTTTTTGTCACATCTTGAACAACTAATATCTTTCCTTCATGGTCAACAAACGCACGACCAGCTCTACCAGCAATATTCCAAAAATCTCTTTTGGTGATTGCCGTCCCAGCCTGGTACAGTGTAGAAAATATGACAGTTGAGACTCCAAGATTAACCCCTTGTCCTAACGTTGAGGTAGCAATAATGACTTTGGGCTTTTCACTTCGCATTAATCGTTCCAAAGGAAGTCTGACATCCGAAAGCAAGTCGGCATTATGGCAAAAAATCCCCTTTCTAGCATATTTGAGCCACTCGGAATCTTCTCCATAAGATTCAATACAAGCCAATCTAAATGCTCTCCAATTGGCTTTGTTCCTAAATCTAAATCTATTATCATCGGGCTGAATACACTTTTCATATTCTCTTGCAATAGTAAATACCGACTTTTTAACACCAACGAATATTAAAACGGGGCCAAAATTTCTTAGCCTATATGCAGTGATCGCTGTAGCTTGGTTTTTGTCTCCCGGGAAATAACGGGTTATTCTTTGTCGCGGTTTTTTGGGTAACTCTTGTCGTACAACAAAATTGGGGTTAAAGGAATTTCTTTCTGTATCACTACTTCTCCAATTTAAATTAACGGAAACGCCATTCCATTCCATTATTCCAACCCTTTCATCCGAAGGTCGCCAGTTTTCTTTATACACATTATTAGAAGAACCTGTCAGCCATTCAGATAAATCTTCAGCATTTGGTAAAACAGCGGATAAAAGCAAGAATCTACCACCATTAATACCGACATGATACCTTAGTTCTTCATAAAACATTTCATTGACAATGAGTCTTTTGTTTGCACCAAATAAATGTCCCTCATCCACAATTACTAACTTGATACATGAAAGAATTTCTTTACTGCTCCTTAATAGAGCTTTAGCCTTTTCCGGTGTTGCAACAATTACAGAAGATTCATTTATGATTTTTTCGTCAAGTTTGCTAAACAGGCTACCTCCGTATAAATGTGATACGGAAATATCAAGATTACTAAAAATTTCGTCAAGTGAATTTTCGATTTCATAGGCCAATGACCTAAAAGGAGCTATAAAAAGAATTTTTGCATCAGGCTCATTCACTAAACAGTTTAAGATTGCGATTTCGCCAATTCTTGTTTTACCACTACTTGTCGGAATACTAACAATACTTCCGTTCTGTTCTTTATTTAAAACTTTTGGCAAAGAGTTCCTTTGAGTAAGGAATAATTCCGTGATACTACCGCTTTTATATACTAACGATTGTATATATTTTAATGGGAATTTCTCTTTGGTATTGAAATATTGTCCTAACACATGCCACAATGAAGATTCTTTGAATCCTTCTATAATGAGAAGTAATAGCCGAACTACCCACCAAACGTCAGGTTCTCCCCTTATTTCTGCTATATCCTGAAGGTCAATAAGATTTCTTTTTGCAATTTCTAAAAACTCATTATCCCCAGTGTGATAAAATTGCACATAATAACTTAGGGCTTTTGCAATTATGATTTCATAGACTTTCGTAGCATTATCTTCTTCAAAATGTTCAGCTAAATATTCATCATCATAGTCGTCATCTGTGATAATTCGATCTATTTCGCTTAGTAACTGATCGAAATTTCTATTGAGAAATAGAGATATTAATGAAGATATTACAGTGTCGCTTTGAAGTTTGCTTATAAGTATAAATGACTTCGAATATTGAAAACAAACATAGTAAGCAAGTGCAGAAATCAGGCAAAATAATTTTTTATTCTTTGTCTCTACATTAATTGATCCATGTATGTGTTCAAGTATCGAAGCACCTTTTTCTAAAGAATGAGCTGCTTTCGTGTAATTGCGATTTTCAAAATAGTTACACCCAATATTCAGATATTTAAAAGCGAGAATATTTAATTGTTCATCTTTAATTGTATAGCGAGGGAAATTTTGTAGAGACTCTCTCGTATCATAAAGGATATATCTTGCATTAGCTTGGGCGATTAAGTTCTGTAGAGTAGAATCCGATTCTAACGCCCGATAGCTTTCTTCAATATGTTCTATATTCATAATAAATCGGGATTAGCAATTAGTTCTTCTGCTTTTTCAAATACGGATTCAATAAATCCTTCTGGGTCGTCAATGCCAACTGAAATGAAAACCAAATTAGAGTTGTCACTATTTAGATGTCTTTCGACTGTCTTTGAGGTATTAGTATTACTCAATAACAATCCTGCATAAACCAAGTCCCCTCTATCTTTGACATCTTGTACTATATAATCATCTAATTTTCTAGCAAGAGATTCATCCGTTTTTGCAATTTCTTCTACCAAAAATGTATAAGATAAAGGTAATGTGTCCTTACTTAAAGAATTGGTAATATCTTCAACGACGTCTTTTGCAGGAGTTTTCCGAAATTTGGATTCTCCTAAATATATTTTTATTTTTTCATTACCGTTTTCTTCAAATAAATCGACCATTAAAGTGTCATCTCCCTTAATTGCTTGATCTACATTTGGATTATACTTCAATTTGAAAACTTTGATAAATTCTTTTCTTTGTGTTGTTTGAAGATAGTCTGTTAAAAGAATTTCGGTCGCGTTACCTTTTTTTACCTTATCAGCAATTGGTAATTTTCTGTGTTGTTCTGCGTATTGAGGAAAGCCTAAACTCCCATATTTTTCTTTCAATCTATCTATCCTAAATTGAGTGTAATGATGATCAATTACTTTTCTCGCCATCCATTCAATTAACTCATCATCCACTTCAATAGATTCTGTTAATTCTCTATGACATTTTGTGTCAGAATCAGGGAGATCATTTACAGCAAGCCATTGACCAAATGGATGTGTATTATCAGGATGCTCACCTATTAACCGTATTTGTTTCGTCATAAATTTCACTTTAGATAAATTGGAGACCCCAAAGTTAGCAAATATCTGAAATTCAGAAAGAATAATCCCTTATAACCTTAGCTACCATTAGTATCCATACGGTTTGAATCAACTTCAATGCCACAAGTAGCCAATTTAATTCCTTAACAATCCACACGCCTGTAAATCAGAAAATTAACTATTCGATCTATATACTTTCGCTTTTCAAACCCATAAAAGCGATTTTATTATGCAACAAGAAGATGATCTCCGGGGATTGGCAAAAGTCATGGACTTTATGCGTGCCCTCAGTATTTTATTTGTAGTAATCAATATCTACTGGTACTGCTACCAACAGATGGTAAATTGGAGTATCAATATCGGCGTAGTCGATAAGATACTTGTTAATTTCGACCGTACAGCGGGTTTATTCCATAATATTCTTTGGACTAAATTCTTTACCGTTGTCTTTCTCGCCCTTTCCTGTCTGGGCACAAAAGGGGTTAAGGAGGAAAAAATCACATGGAACAAAATCATTGTATTCTTATCAGCAGGTTTCGTCCTGTTCTTTTTTAATTGGTGGCTACTGGATTTGCCATTGCCGCTGGAAGCCAACGCAGGCTTTTATATCCTTACCATGTCTGTAGGGTATATTTCCCTGTTGATGGGCGGAACATGGATGTCGCGCCTGCTCAAAAATAACATGATGGACGATGTGTTTAACGTCGAGAACGAATCATTCCAACAGGAAACCCGCCTGATGGAGAATGAGTATTCGGTAAACCTACCCACACGTTTTTATTATCGTAAGAAATGGAATAATGGCTGGATTAATGTCGTAAACCCGTTCAGGGCTTCCATTGTCTTAGGAACACCCGGATCGGGTAAGAGTTATGCTGTTGTTAATCAATATATAAAGCAGCAAATAGAAAAAGGTTACTCACTCTACTGTTATGATTTCAAGTACCCCGACCTCTCCACAATAGCCTATAACCACCTATTGAACAATCAGGGCGGTTATAAAAAAGTGCCGACCTTTTTCGTTATAAACTTCGATGACCCCTCACGCTCGCACCGATGCAACCCTCTCAATCCATCATTTATGAATGACATCGCCGATGCTTACGAATCGGCTTACACAATAATGCTCAATTTGAACCGTACATGGGTGCAGAAGCAGGGCGATTTTTTTGTGGAATCTCCCATTATCCTCTTTGCGGCTATCATTTGGTATCTCCGCATTTATAAAGACGGAAAGTATTGTACATTCCCCCATGCGATTGAGTTCCTGAATAAACGATACGAAGATATTTTCCCTATCCTGACCTCTTATCCAGAGTTGGAAAACTACCTTTCTCCCTTTATGGATGCGTGGCTCGGTGGTGCTGCTGAGCAGTTGCAGGGCCAGATTGCTTCAGCTAAAATTCCGCTCTCCCGTATGATTTCGCCACAACTTTATTGGGTAATGAGCGGCGATGAATTTACCCTTGATATTAACAATCCCGAAGAACCGAAAGTATTGTGTGTGGGGAACAATCCCGATAGACAAAATATTTACGGGGCGGCATTGGGACTGTATAACAGCCGTATCGTGAAGTTAATCAACAAAAAGGGGCAATTGAAAAGCAGTGTGGTAATCGACGAGTTGCCCACGATTTATTTCAAAGGTTTGGACAACCTAATAGCGACTGCCCGAAGCAATAAAGTCGCTGTATTGTTGGGGTTTCAAGATTTCAGCCAACTAAAACGCGACTATGGAGACAAAGAGGGGGCCGTTGTGATGAACACCGTGGGTAATATTTTTTCCGGTCAGGTCGTGGGCGATACCGCTAAAACACTAAGTGAACGATTCGGAAAAGTATTGCAAAAACGCCAGTCTATGACGATAAACAGAAACGACAAGTCCACATCCATATCCACGCAGCTTGACAGTTTGATCCCTGCCAGCAAGATAGCCAACCTGACACAGGGTATGTTTGTAGGAGCAATCGCCGATAATTTCAATGAACGGATAGAGCAGAAGATCTTCCATGCAGAAATAGTCGTGGACAATGAACGCGTAAAGCGAGAAACCGGCAAATATCAGCAGATACCCGTAATCACCAATTTTGTTGATGAGAACGGTGTGGACAGAATGAAGGAAATGATTAAGGAGAATTATGACCGCATCAAAGATGAAACCCGCCAGATAGTCGACGACGAACTGGAAAGGATAAAGAACGACCCGATACTGTGTAAACTATTGCCGGATCAGGAGTAAAAGAGTACAAACAAAATAGCCGCAATTATAATCTGATTGTGGCTCTTTTGGTCATTGAGAGTTGGGTTAGTCAGATTTCTAGCATGATTACAGTGTAAAAAATGACATTTAATGTTGTTAAATCCATCTCAAATCAATACCTTTGCATTCAAAGTCAATAATTCAACAAATGAAGCAAATAAATAGATTGAAAGTTGTGTTGGTTGAACAGCAGAGAACTGGCAAGTGGCTTGCTGAAATATTGGGGAAAAATGAGGCAACTGTTTCCCGTTGGTGTACAAATGAAACTCAGCCCTCATTAGACACACTTGTAGAAATAGCGAAAGTTCTCAATGTAGATATTAAAGAGTTGCTCGTTTCAACTAAAAAATGACACAGTGAATTTGCAAGAAGAGATAAAGAGGTTCCCAACAACTAGATATCAAGGAAGCAAAAGAAAAATTCTTCCTTGGATTTATGATTGTATTAAAGATATAGAGTTTACTACTGTTTTGGACGCTTTTGGTGGAAGTGGAATGGTAAGTTACCTATTTAAGAAGATGGGAAAGTCTGTGACTTTTAATGATATTCTTCATTTCAATCAAATTATTGGAGAATCAATAATTTCAAACAATAAATTTATACTAACTGATTCTGATGTGAAGTATATTCTGACGAAAAACAAAGATGCAAAGACTTTTATTTCAGATAATTTTCAAGGAATTTATTATTTAGAAGAAGAAAATGTTTGGATTGACAATGTCATATATAACATTGAAAATCTAAACAATATATATATTGGTGATGAATTAGAATACAAAAAGACTATTGCATATAATGCACTATTTCAATCGTGCTTAACAAAAAGACCATATAATCTTTTTCACAGGAAAAATCTTGAAATGAGAACCAGAGATGTTCAGCGAAATTTTGGCAATAAAACTACTTGGGAAACTCCTTTTCCAAACCATTTTAAAAAATTTGTGTTAGAAATTAATCAATCAATATGTGAGTCTGAAATGCCATGCTATTCAATAAATAAAGATGTGTTTGAGATAGAAAATGTAAACTATGATTTGGTTTACATTGACTCTCCTTATGTAAAAAAAAATGATGGGCGCAATGAGAGTTCTGATTATTTAAAATGTTATCATTTTTTGGAAGGTATTTCAAAATACAAGGATTGGAATGACTTGATTGATAGTGCCACTATCAATAAGCGAATAAAAAAAGATACTATGCCTAATTATTTCACACCCAAAGAGGCATTAAATACATTTAAAAAACTGATTGAAAAATTTCAAAACAGCATAATTGTGATTTCATACAAATATGGAGGTAGCCCTTCTATAGAAGAACTTACAGAAATGCTACATCAATATAAACAAGACGTTCGCATTCATGACAAGCATTACAAGTATGCCTTAAATAAACAAAACGGGAATGCCGTTTTAAACAGAGAATATATTTTAATAGGATATTGATATGAATATTTTTAAAACAAACATCAAGATTAGAGCTACGTTCATTATTATAGCATGCCTAATATTAGCAACCATTGCCGTTTGGATATGGTATGGAAATACTAATGACATTAAAATATCTGCAATATTAGGCAGTTTATTTGCAGGATTGATCGTTGCTATAATACAATTTATTATAGCATGGCAAGATTATAAACAAACAGATAAGCTGAAAGAACTTGAATTGATAAAAATTTTGTACAATAGGGATAGCCGCACATTTTATGAAGAATACATAAAACATTCAAAGCGAAAAATTTATATGATGGGAGTAACTGCAAGCCGTTTTTTTAATGATTTTGCTGATGATAGTCCAAATGCAACATCAAATGCAAAAGTTCTAATTGATGCACTAAGACGTAATGTAATAGTAAGAATATTGCTTCCCGATTCTGAATTTGTAGATGAGAGTAAAAAGCAAGACGTAGAGAAAGTTAAACAGCAAGTTGCAGCTATCAAGAATAAATATCCAAACAGCTCATTAGAAGTCAGATATTTTAAGCATATACCCGCTCATAGTGTTTTTAATGTGGATGATAAGTGCATTGTAGGTCCTGTTTTTCCTGAACTTGAAAGCAAATATACACCAGCCTTATTTTTGCGAAATTCAAGTCCAATGGCAGATAAATATTTAACTTATTTCAAAAATGAGTGGGATAAAGCAGAATAACAAAACAATAGGAATAACCTCTTTTCCAAGAGTACATATCACCTTAATTGGTATGAATGATGATGGGTATCGAATTAATGGCAGTGTTGGTTTTTCGATATCTGCACCCGAAATCAATGTCGATTTTGAAGAATCGGATATTATAGAAATCATTGATAAAAGAGGAATAAAATTCACGGAACAGGAAAAAAACAGGTTATGCCATGTGTTAATGGAGGTCACAAATAAATTGTCCTTAAAAAAGAGAATTAGATGTATCGTTAAGGGCAATGCATTACCTCACTATGGTTTAGGATCAAATACGGCAATATATATGTCGTGCATTGAAGCGTTATTTTTATTAAATGAGATAAAGTATAATAAAGAAGATATAGTTGCATACTCTAAAAGAGGAGGAACATCTGGAATTGGCATAAATACTTATTTTGAAGGCGGATTCATTTTTGATGTTGGAATAAAAAGCAGAGATCAATTATTTAATCCATCATCTGTTGCAGATAGAAATGAAAAAATACCTTTAGTGATACACAAATGCGCACTGCCCAATTGGGAAATTGGCATTTGCATTCCTATATACATTAAAAATAAATCAGAACAAGAGGAAGTGGATTTTTTCAAAACGCATTGTCCGATAGATAAGTCTTCTACTGACAGAATCTTATATGAAGCTGTTTATGGGATAACTTCTTCAATAATCGAAAATGATTATGATATTTTCTGTAAATCTGTAAATACGATTCAATCTACTCAATGGAAATATTTGGAACGACTGTTATACGGAGATGCATTGATTGAATTGGAGCAAAAAATAAAATCATTCGGTGCTGATTGCATAGGGATGTCAAGTTTAGGGCCTATACTGTTTTTTACAGGAAAAGATATAAATGGTATAATTGAAAGAATTTCCAATGACATTCCCGACACAATCTGCTATAATACATCATTCAACAACAGAGGAAGGATAATTAGTTATGACTGATATTACATTTATCACATCAAATCCGACCAAACTTGCACATGCCAGACATTTGTGTAAAGGGTATGATGTTAATATTCTTCAATATAAGAAACTTTTTTATGGAGTAGGATACGAAGAACCACGACTATTTGACAGAGATAAGTTGTTAGAAGAGAGTATTAATGATGCTATTGTTCGATGGAAAAAAAATGTTTCAAACTACGGAAACAGATTGTTTTTTATAGAAGATACATCCGTAAGAATTGATGCTTTGAGTGATGAAAACAATGAGGTGCCCGGAGTGGATGTCAAATATTGGATGCAATCGCATAACTTCGCTCAATTAGATTCCCAATTAAGGGAAAAAGGGAATAATCGAAAGGTAAGTGTTTCCTCTCATATAGTATTGTTTTTAACAAATGAATTGAAGAAAAAATTAAAAACAGAAAAAGATCATATCGTTTTTAAAAGCTCATCACAAGGTACTATTGTCTATAAAGAACAAAAAATTGACACACAGATTCTTTATCCTTGGTTAGATAACAAAACTTTCAACAAGTGGTTTGTTCCTGATGGCTTTGATGTACCAATTAGCATGTTAGATATTTCAGAAGCTGACAAAGTCGATTTCAGAAAAGGAGCATTTGAACAATTACTTGATTTTTTAAAAAAATATGAAGAGATAAAACATGCTCAAAAGAATTTACCATTGCCTCGACTACATTTTAATCCGCTATATGTAGTCTGTGGCCCTACATGCGCCGGAAAATCTTCAATAGGAAAATTATTGCTAGAAAAATACGAATATTACCATATTGAGGCAAGTGATTTTATGACCTTAAGATACTTTGAAACGCATGGAACGAAGTTTTCTATAGACAAAAATATCTTTGCAGCAGAATTATTAAAGGTAAATCCTTTGTTTGTTGTGGAAAGTACCATAAACTACATCATGTCGAAAAAAATATTTGACAATTTTATCGTTACTGGCTTTAGAACATCTGATGAGGTCGATAATTTTGTTAAAATGTTTTCATTACAGGATATGAGGCGAATATACATCACTGCTGATTCATCAATAAGATATAACAGATGGGTGAACCGTCAAAGAGATGCTGTTGATTACACTAAAGAGAGGTTTGAGCAAATCAATAAACTTCAAGAAGAAATGGGATTGCTCAAAATAAAAGAAATGAAAGATACTGTACTATATGAAAACGATAAAGAAGGATTGCCTGCATTTTATGATGATTTTCAAGGTAAAATTATAAAAACTACTCCGACATCAAAAGAAATAGATATAAACTCTACTTTGTCTATATCAAGAATATCTTTAGAAAAGGCGATTCTTCTAATATTGGCGATAGAGTATCGAAAAAATGAATCTCTGTATCATACTACAACCGAAATATCCCATTTAATCAATAATGCGTTTACCGGACTGACTAAAAATAAAAATAATATTAGCAGATACTTCAACCAAGCTTATTATCCATATTACGAAATAAAAAAAGAAAATGGAAAGAATAAATACAAACTTTCGCCAACAGGCTATTCAGAAGCGATTTTCATAATGCGTAATACAAAGTAACAGCAAAGAGCTATATGGTTTCAATTCAGATACTTACCTGTATTACCACCCGGAAAAGCATAATCCACACCCGCATTCGTTGGCATTAGTTTATACTTCTCTACTATTTCGTCCAACAAGCCCTCATCCAAATGCAGGTATGCCCCAAATGACGGATAATCCGTCAGCCCGAAGCCTATCATTATCCCGTCTTTTTCATCTTCCATTCCCTGCATAAATACAAAGTAATTATGCGGATTGGCTTCATCCATATTGAACATTATTTCCTCATCCGACAACTCCGGCGGAGTAACCCCTTTAGGCATCAACTTGTAATAATCGTAATCCACCCAACCCTGGTTACGGTAAGATGAGAACAGTTCCCTTAACTGTTCTGTCGATAAATGTTTTATAGAATAAAATTGCTCGATCATATTTTAGTTTTTCATTGATTTTACTTAACCGATTGAGGAATATTCTTTGTGTTCAGATATAAAAGATTACAAGTTAAGTATTTTTCTATTTTCTTTTGTGTCAGGATATATATGCCATGAACCAACCTTATTGTTTATAATTCCTGCAACCCAGATGGCACGAACATTATTAAGTATTTCATCAGAACAAATCGAATAACCTTGCATAATAACAGTAGAGCCTCTTACTACAATATTTTCAAATATATTCCGATAACCGGGATAAAGAGTAAAAAATGGCTTCCATGCCTGAACAATATTGTTCTCTTTCCCTTCAATTCGATTGTTTTCAGTATCAATAAATACATGATCTTCCGTCATCAATGCTGCTAATCCTTCTATATCGGCATAGGTTATGCATTTATTGAATTGCAGGGCTATTTTTTTCGGAGCATTTGAATCCAATTTCAGCAGCATTAAATAATCCTCATTGTCTTCGCTAACAATTTCAAATCCGACTTTCTTATAGAGTTTTACGGCATAATTCTCTTTTTTTACGTTCAGAGAGGTTTGTTTATAGCCATTTTTTTGTAAATGGTCTATCATGGCAATCATTAATCGGGTTCCAAGACCTTGATTCCGATATTTCTTAAATAGAGAAATGGCAAACTCGGGCGTATGATCATCAATATAGCCATAGCCTTTTATATCACCGGATATAACTCTTACCCAAACAGCACCAGCAATTTCTCCATTGGAATCTGCAATCAGACAATAATCATCTTTCCCACACCCAAAATCTTTTATATAGGCATTAACTTCAGGTATTTCCAATACATTTCTTGATATCAGATTATTCTCATCTGGCTGATAGATTGCTTCATATAGCATATCTCCCATTTTATCAATTTCGGAGTCTCTGATTTCTCGTATCACTATATTATTCATAAATCTCGTTTTCATTTAGACTCTGAACTTTTTATCATTAAAAAAATATCTCTCCCCAAAGGTAGGCAATATTACCGGATAAGGGGGAAAACCGCGCGCCTAATTTCTCCGCCGATAAGAGTTTGCTGCCACAAGTAGCCAGTTGTTTGCCGGAAGCCTCCGCAGCCTTAATACCCCTTTGCCAGTCAGCAGGTTACATCTAATTTCGCCCATGCACTGATATTGGTGCGAACTAAAAATCTTCGTAAATATGGACGAAAAATTAAAGAACGATGCTAAAAAAGTAATGCTCGTTC